>JASFUE010000106.1:0-9962 GCA_050050435.1 Burkholderiales bacterium
CGCTGTCGGTAAACACGCGATAGCGACAATCACCGACCGCTGTACGAATTTTTTCCGCCAGCGTTTGAAGCCGATTTCGCAATACCTTGTGATAGTCGCGCCCGAGTGCGTAGCGGGAAATGTAGGCAGTGAGCGAATCGTCAAGCGTTTGTTGTGCCGGCGCTGCCTCTTCCGGCAAGTAGTTCATGCGGACACTGATCACCCGCCGGGTGCCGGCAACAAGCTCATCCGGGTGCGTGCGCTTGCTGCCGTGCGCGGCCATGAACTGCATGTCGCCATGACAGCCCTGGTCAAGCCAGTCCTGCAAGCCCCGCTGCGCACCGGACAGTTCGCAATCGGCAATCCCGGCCTGTTCGAATCCAAGCTCGTGCGCCCACGCCTTGATTTGGTCCGGCAGATCCTTTAAGCACACCTCGCTCATTTGACAGCGGTACGCGACGCAGTGTCGTGCGCGAAAATATCTTCGAGCATGATCGTTTCGCCATGTTGCATGAGAAAAAAACGCGATGGTGACACGCCTTTGCGTGCGAGCGACTCGGCAAGTTTCGCAGGCGGCTCATCGAGGCGCTCATCGGTAAGGCGAAATGTCCCCCAGTGCATGCCAACCGAATAGCGGGCGCGCAAGTCAAGGTGCGCCTGCACCGCTTCATCGGTGTTCACGTGCATGGTCTTCATGAACCAGCGCGGTTCGTATGCGCCGACGGGGATCATCGCCAGGTCGAATCCGCCAAACCGCTCACCAAGATCGGTAATGTCCTGCGAATATCCGAAGTCACCACCGAACAGGATGCGCCGGCCGCGATGTTCGATGACCCAACCGCCCCACAGTGTCCTGTTCCGGTCCCACGGTGTGCGCGCACTCCAGTGTTGTACCGGGACAAACTGGAATTTCACGCCAGAATCAGTGACAACCTCACCCCAGTCGTGTTCGGTCACATTGGCAATGTCGTTTTCCTGCGCCCAGGCGCGCAGATTCAGCCCCATCAGAAGACGCGGCGGACCACCCGGTTGCCGGGCGAGTCGCTGCAATGTCTTCCGGTCCAGATGATCGTAATGGCTGTGTGAAACCAGAACGACATCGATATGCGGCAGATCGTCAAAGGACATCGGCAGCGGAGTCTGGCGCTTTGGCCCGATGCTTGAAAACGGCGAGGCGCGCTGCGTGAGGTGCGGATCAGTCAGGATATTGAGCCCGCCGATCTGGAGCAGGAACGTGACATGACCAATCCACGTCAATGTCTCGTCCTGCCGGTTGTTCCTCAGGAAATCAACGTCCGGTTGGCGAACCGGAAAACCATATCCCGCCGCCGGATCGGCCGGCACGCCTTTGGTCCAGCGTTGCCATTGCCACTTCCAGAAACTACCCTTTGGTGGATGCGGATAACGGTTCGTGAATCCCTGTTTCGTGTGATGAGCTTTCACCGGACTATAATTTGCATTGTGGTAACAGCCGCTCAACATCGTTGCGCACGCGACCAGAATAATGACGGATAAACGCATTCAGAGTTTCGTGCCTTCGGATTGATCAATGAGCATTGTGCCATCAGCGGGCACTATGTGCGTGCCTCACGACGAGCGAAATCATTCACGGGGAGAGAGATCATGAGCAGGACCAAAAAACCGGCGGTCGGCGTCATCGGATTGGGTTCCATGGGTATGGGAGTAGCACGTACCCTCGTGTCCAAAGGTTTTCCGACTCACGCTTTCGATATCAGGGCGAGCGCGCGCAACGCCTTCGCCAAAGCCGGTGGCACTGCTCATCGCAGCCCTGCCGAGATGGCGGAACAATGCGACGTCGTCATCATTCTGGTGGTCAACGCAAAACAGACCAGCGACGTGCTGCTGGAAAAGAATGGCGCGCTTTCGACATTGCACCCGGGTAGCGTGGTCATCGCCAGCGCAACGGTGCCGCCGGAATTTGCTACAGGTCTGGGAGAGTATCTCGATCAGCAAGGCATTCTCATGATCGATGCGCCGGTGTCCGGCGGCGCCGCCCGTGCCGCCAAAGGTGAACTCTCGATCATGGCCTCCGGCGAAGCCCGGGCATTTCGCAAGGCCAAGCCGGTTCTGGACGCAATTGCCGCAAAGGTCTATCGGCTCGGTGACACCTGCGGAATGGGATCCAAAGTGAAAATGATCAACCAGTTGCTCGCTGGAGTGCACATCGCGTCGGCCTGTGAGGCAATGGCGCTGGGAATTCGTTCCGGCGCTGACCCGAAAGTGCTGTACGAAGTCATTTCCAACAGCGCCGGCTCGTCCTGGATGTTCCAGAACCGGGTTCCCGACATACTCGAGGGCGATTACACACCACTGTCCGCAGTCAGCATCTTCGTAAAAGACCTCGGAATTGTGCTCGACACCGCGAAGTCGATGAACTTCCCGGCGCCGCTGACGGCGGCAGCCCATCAGTTGTATCTTTCAGCAGCCGGTGCCGGGCTGGCAGGCGAAGACGACTCGGCAGTGATCAAGGTCTACCAGCAACTGACGGGAATAGAACTGCCAAAGAAAACACGGAGCAGAAAACGGCGCACGCGAAAGCGCGCCTGAACATCGCGTCAAGCCGCAAACATCAAATACGATCGTTCTGCAGACGCTCCTCGAGCACTTGCAGAATCATCGCAGCTTCCCGCAAATTCGGATTCACATCCAGCGCACGGCGAAAATACTCCGCCGAACGCCTGGCATTGGAACGCTCCAGCCAGATCTCGCCGAGGCTTTCCATCGCCCCGAAATGATAGGGATTGAGCCGCAGGGTTTGCTGGTAGTCGGCAAGCGCCTGATCGAGATTGCCGAGGTGTAAATAAGCATCGCCGCGCTTGTTCCAGGCTTCGGCGAAGCCGGGCTTGTAGGAAATAATCGCGTCGAGCTTCTCGATTGCCTGTTCGGGCTCCTGATGCTGTATCAGCGCCATACTCGATTGAAACAGCCGGTCCACCGTAAGATCGTTTCCGCGCAGCCACAGACCCCACAGCGCCTGTTCAGCCATGCCGCGCACCATCGGATCCTCGTCGTGCAATCGTTGCAGCATGTAGGGTACGTCGGCGCCCGTGCCAACTTCGGCTAGCCGCGCAAGACCTTCACGCCGGTCACGGCTGTCGCTGCTGTGCAACTTCGCCAGCGCATCCTGGCGCGATATCAGCTCACCCCACTCAGGCACTCCGTCCCAGTCGCCCGCAACGGCCGGCATCGCGGTCAATGCGGCGATCAGAGTGATCAACGGCAGGGCGCTAGATTTCATTGTTGCGTTCCTCCTCGAGCACTTGCTTGATGGCCTGGATGTTCGCACTGACATTGCGCAAATTCGGATTGACTGTCAGTGCGCGTTCAAAATACCCCAGCGCGCGCGTGTATTCGTGTTTGCGCAGCATCAACTGGCCGTAGCCGGAGAGCGCGCCGAAATGATTCGGCTCGCGTTCGAGAACCTGCTGGCAATCGGCGATCGACTTCTCATCCTTGCCAACCAGAAAATAGACGGTAGCCCGCTTGTTCCAGGCTTCGGTGAAATCCGGCGCCAGTTCGATCAGCGCACTGAAGCTGCTGATCGCATCGGTGAAAGCGCCTGCCTGCATCTGCTCGACACCGTGCTCGAACATCCGGTCGTACCTGGCGTTGCCAGAACGGCTCCAGAGCTTCCAGATCGAGTCTTCGGCAAATCGGCGCACCAGCGGATCATGGTCGTACAAGGCGCTGAAAAGCAGCGGCAAATCCTGCTTTTTGCCAAGCGTGCCAAGAGCGACGTAGGCGCCACGGCGCACGTCGGGGTCTTCATGCTCGAGCCCCAGCAATACCTGGTCGCGGGTCAGGCCCGGCGGCAGATCCTGTGCGCCCAGCGGCGAGCACAGCAACAGGCCCGCGCACAGACTCCACAGCACAACGCACGTGCCCAGTCTATTTGTGGCAGAAGCAGCCAACATGGTTACAATGCCCAGTTTCAGCCGACCATGAGATATTACTCTCCTCAGGCGCACGGATAAACCGACCCATGAAACGCTATTTCATACCACTGATCCTGGCGATCATCTCCTGCAATACCCTGGCGGCACCCTACCCGCTCGGCACCATGACCTGCGACGATATCGGCGCGTTCGCTTCCGAAGCGATGACATGGCGAAAAGCCAGTGTCAGCTACGATGAAGCGCAACAGCGGCTGGAGGAAAGAGAATATGGCGACCCGGTGGAGAAGAAGAATCTGACCATCATTCTTTCATACGTCTACGGCAACTATGGCAACAACTGGACGGTGGAAAGCGCCGGCAATGTGATGCGCTCGGATTGCCAGCGCGGCCGCAACTGATCATCGGCACATGAACAGCGCGCAAGGTGCGCCGGCTTCCGGTTCGCGCCTGTCGCAATATCCGGCCGGATAACACCCGCCCCTGAGTGCACCGGTTTCAGGGCACCCGGGTGGGACACGAACCGGCGGGACCAACGCGCCCACAGGGCACGGTGCGGCACGCGGCCCGGAGGATCGGGCCACCACAACTAGAGGAACCCAGACAATGACCTTTCAGACAGCTTGCCAGGCACAACCGGGAATGTCACTAGGCGAAGTCGACACGCCAACCTTGCTGCTCGACCTGGAAGCGTTCGAGAACAACCTCGGGTGCCTGGATACATCATTAGCCGGCAAGTCGGTGCAGGTGCGCCCGCACGCAAAGTCGCACAAATGTCCGGAAATCGCCCTGCGACAGATGGCGCACGGTGCCGTTGGCGTCTGCTGCCAGAAAGTTGCGGAGGCCGAAGCCATGGTCGCGGGTGGAGTTATCGATGTCCTGGTAAGCAACGAAGTAGTCGGTGCGAGCAAGATCGAACGATTGCTGGCGCTGGCACAGCGCGCGCGTGTGAGCGTACTGGTTGATGACGCAGGCAATGTCGCCGAGCTCAACAAGGCAGCAGCGGCCAAAGGCCTCACCCTGAATGTGCTGGTCGAAGTCGATGTCGGTGCGGGCCGCTGCGGCGTTGCCCCGGGCGCCCCTGCCCGCGACCTGGCCGCAATCGTCACCAACAGCGCCAACCTTCACTTCCGCGGCATTCATGCCTATCAGGGCGCAGCGCAGCACGTGCGATCGCCCGCCGAGCGCGCCGCACTAATCGACAAGGCGGTGCAAATGGTGCGTGAAACCGTCGCCCTGATGCGCGAAAGTGCGATCGAATGCGAAATCGTCACCGGCGCAGGCACCGGGACCTACCTGCTCGAAGCAACCAGCGATGTATACAACGAGATCCAGCCAGGCTCCTACATTTTCATGGATGCGGATTACGCAAGAAACCTTGGAGAGGACGGCAAGCCGGTTCATGCTTTCGCCCACAGTCTGTTTGTCTGGACCAGCGTCATGAGCCATGTGAAGCCCGGCCGCCCCATCGTCGATGCCGGGCTCAAGGCGCTGTCGGTCGATTCCGGCATGCCGGTGGTTGCCGAAGCCGGCGCCGAATACCTCGGCGCATCGGACGAACATGGCGTGCTGCGCGTGGTCGATGCATCGAAATTCCCGCTTGGCAGGAAACTGCGCCTGATTCCGGGCCACTGCGATCCGACCGTGAATCTGTACGACTCGATCGTGGGTTATCGCAACGACCGTGTCGAAGCCATCTGGCCAATCAGCGCGCGTGGCGCACTTTACTGATCCTGATACTCATGCCCGGTCCAAAAACCTATCGACTCGACACTTTGAGCCTGCACGCCGGCCAGCAGCCCGATGCTGAATTCGGCGCACGCGCGCAGCCGATCTACTTCACCACTTCCTACGTGTTTCCGGACACCGACCATGCCGCGTCGTTGTTCAACATGGAACGAGCCGGACATGTCTACTCGCGTATTTCCAACCCGACCAACGCGGCACTGGAAGAGCGCATCGCCGCTCTGGAAGGCGGTGTCGGCGCTATTGCCACCGCCAGCGGCCAGGCTGCCCTGCACCTGGCGATTGCCACTCTGATGGACGCCGGCTCGCACGTGGTCGCTTCGGGCTCGCTCTACGGAGGCTCGCACAACCTGTTGCGTTATACCCTGCCGCGTTTCGGAATCGAGACGACGTTCGTCAACCCGCGGGATGTCGATGCATTCCGCGCCGCCATCCGGGCGCAGACGCGACTGGTGTTCGGCGAAACGCTTGGCAACCCCGGCCTTGACGTGCTCGACATTCCCCGTGTGTCCGTTGTTGCCCATGAGGCCGGCCTGCCGCTGCTGGTGGACTCCACGTTTACCACGCCCTACCTGATGCGCCCGTTCGATCTTGGCGCGGACCTGATTTTTCACTCGGCGACGAAGTTTCTCGGCGGACACGGCGTTGCCATCGGCGGGCTGCTGGTCGATGGCGGCACGTTCGACTGGGACAAGTCGGGGAAATTTCCGACACTGACGCAACCTTATGAAGGTTTCCACAACATGGTATTTACCGAGGAGTCGACCACCGCCGCTTTCCTGTTGCGGGCACGGCGCGAAGGCTTGCGCGATTTCGGCGCGTGCATGAGTCCGATGAATGCGTTTCAGATCATGCAGGGAACGGAAACCCTGGGCCCGCGCATGCAGCGCCATATCGAGAACGCACGTGCAGTGGTGGCGTTTCTCGACGCCCACGAGGCCGTTGATCACGTCGTCTACCCGGAACTGCCCTCGCATCCGGATCACGAACTGGCGAAACAACTGTTGCCCAACGGCTGCGGCGCCGTGTTCAGTTTTGAACTCAAGGGCGGCCGGGCGGCAGGCCGGCGCTTTATCGAATCACTGAAAGTCTTTTCCCATTTGGCCAACGTAGGCGATGCCAAATCGCTGGTAATTCACCCGGCCACTACCACCCACTACCGCATGGACGACGCAGCACTGCGTGCCGCCGGTATTACCGAAGGCACAGTTCGCCTGTCAATCGGCATCGAGTCTGCGGATGACCTGTTGGAAGACTTGTCGCGCGCACTGCGCGCGAGCCAGAAGGCATAGGCGGCGGAGGGACGACGTGATTCTGAACGTTAACGGTTTCGACACCTACGCATACACCGGCAACCACACCATCGATGCGGCGTTGCCAACCATCATTTTTATTCACGGCGCAGCCAACGATCACAGTGTCTGGTCGCTACAAAGCCGCTACTTCGCTTATCACGGCTATAACGTGCTGGCGGTCGACCTGCCCGGCCACGGTAAATCCGCTGGCAAGGTGCTAGATAACATCGGCGCACTGGCGCAATGGACAAAGGCACTGATGGACGCCGTCGGTATCGGCAAGGCGGCCGTCGTCGGCCACAGCATGGGGTCACTGATCGGACTGGAGACCGCCGCGCGCTACAAGCAAAACGTTTCCAGCCTGGTCATGGTCGGTACTGCCGTACCGATGCCAGTGACCGACGCCTTGCTCAAGGCCTCGGCTGCCAATGACCATGTCGCCTACGAGATGGTCAATGTCTTCGCCCACAGCCCGCGCGCGCAGATGGGTGGCAACCGCTTACCGGGGGCGTGGATGACAGGAAACAGCATGCGCCTGATGGAGCGCTCGGGTGACGGCGTACTACATGCCGATTTCACCGCATGCAACAACTACAGTAATGGTCTGGAAGCAGCAAAGGAAATTCAGTGCCCGGTGTTGCTGCTGCTCGGGCAACGCGATCTGATGACACCGCCGCGCGCCGCGCGTGTTGCAGCATCGAATTTTCCGCATGCCCGCACCGTGCTGATCGCTGGCGCCGGACACTCATTGATGAGCGAACAGCCCGACGCCATCCTTGATGCGCTGATCGATTTCCTCAGCGCGGAAGCCATTTCCGCAGCCTGAGGACTGGAGCGGGACAACCAGGCTGTTACTGCTCGAGATCGCTCATGCGGTCGGCCGCCTGCTGATTCATCTGGCCGATCCGGTCCTCAACGCGCTGCATGGTCTTCTGGCCTTCTTCGAGCTCCTGTTTCTTGAGGCTGGCACTGGTCGCAGCCGTTCCGGCCGTCTCCAGGCCGCATCCGCAAAGCGCGAAAAATACGAGTGAAATTAATAGCTTGTTCATGGCGCCTCCTGTTGCCTGACACAGGCAAGTAACGCCTGAATCAAGCAAGTTCAGCGCCCGGAATCAAACCTGTTTCAACAGGGTGTCGGCGCCACTGACTTCGAACTTGCCTCCGTCTTCGACATTCAGTGACTTGACGACACCGTCCTCGATCAGCATCGAGTAGCGCTGCGAACGCATACCGATACCACGCGAGGTCAGGTCCAACTGCAAACCAAGTGCCTTGGTCAGTTCGCCGTTACCGTCGGATATCATGCGTACCTTGCCGTTGGCGTCGTTTTGCCGGCCCCAAGCGCCCATCACGAACGGATCATTGACTGACAGGCACCAGATTTCGTCGACTTTCTTTTTCAGTTCGTCTGCCTTTTCGACATAGCCGGGAAGATGCTTCGCCGAACATGTCGGTGTATAGGCGCCCGGCAAGGCGAACAAGGCAATGCGCTTGCCCTTCATTTGTTCTTCGACATCGAATTCATTCGGACCGAGAGCGCAGCCCGGCGTCTCCTCTTCAATGAATTCCCATATCTTGCCGCCCGGAAACCTGTCACCCACCTTGATTGTCATTACTGCCTCCTTCAATCAGTCATTCAAACGCGACCTTCGATACGGTCGCGGCGTCATAAAATTCGTCAATGCCGGGAAACAAATCTTGCCGCTGTCATAGTCAGAGGCCGTGCACCCATCAATTTGCCACGTCGAGCTCAATTGATAAGGAAAGCGAGTCTTCCCGCCGTTCTTCTTTGTGTTTGAACACTTATGCGTTCACTGGAAACAACGATACTAAAATCGGGTTCACGGTACCAGTAAATCGGGGAACAAACACGGCTTGTCTGCGTAGTCCCAACCAATATCCCTGAGCGTAGAATGGTTGTTGTGTGCAAATCGGGCGCACCACGGCCCGAATTCATCAAACAGAAAAACACCCGGCCTGCAGCCGCTTTTTCTGCACAGGTTTCTTCAAGAATGTCAGTAGCTGACTAATGCCAAAACCGCGAACCGATCAATCGGAAGACCAGGACGGGGATGCCCGGGCCCTGCCTGCGAACACGCGCAACTATGTCACGCCGGCCGGCTTCAGGAAACTGAAGGATGAAGCCCTGCACCTGATCGACAGGGAGCGCCCGGATCTGGTCAAGGTCGTGCAGTGGGCCGCTTCCAATGGCGACCGCTCGGAGAATGCCGACTATATCTACGGCAAGCGCCGTCTGCGCGAAATCGACCGCCGGATCCGCTTTCTCACCAAGCGGCTCGATTCAGCCGTAGTCGTGGATCCGGCGACGCGCGAACACACGGATCAGGTCTTCTTTGGCGCAACGGTCAGCGTGCTCCACCAGAACGGCGTAGAAAAAACCTACTCGATTGTCGGCATCGACGAAGCCGACGCGTCACGCAACCTCATCAGCTGGATATCGCCGCTGGCGCGGGCACTGCTCAAGGCGCGTGAAGGCGATGTGGTCGTACTGCGCTCACCGGCGGGCGAAGAGGAAATCGAAATCATTTCGGTTGACTATCGCGAGATCGACACGGGCTAACCAGGCAGCCGCGCACCAGGGGCCGGATCAATCGAGCTCTTCCCTGTGCCCTGCGTTGCGGCCGAGGCCGTCGAACAGATCGAGCAATCGCTGGCGGTAAGCGAAGACGGGATCGTCGCGCGTCAGTCCCGGAAACGGTGAGCCGCAACGTAACCACTGCAACGCCCCGAACACGATGTAATCGGCATAGCTGGGCGCCTCACCGGCGATATACGGCTGTTCGACAAGCATTGATCGCAGTGGCTCGAGCGCAGCGCGAAACTGTTCCCGTGTTTGCTCGCGGTTGTTGATGTATTGCTCAATCGGCATGCCGAAGCGTTTGGCTCTGGATTCGCGAAAATACGGTATGTCCGCTTCCACCAGCGTGGCCATGAAATCGCCCACCCCCATGCGCGTGATCAGCGGATGCACGCTCTTCTCCATCCAGAACTTGATCAGCAAGGACGT
>JASFUE010000107.1:0-9947 GCA_050050435.1 Burkholderiales bacterium
CGGTAGGCGTTCGCGTCTCGCGTGCCCGGCGTCTAGGCGATTCAGACGGAAATTCGATTGAATGATGAAACGAGTGCAATTATGAGTACGGTGCAGAAAGGCCCCACGCCATTACGCGTAGTGCTGGTCGACGATCATGCAGTGGTGCGCGAGGGCTATCGGCGCCTTCTCGAGCGCAGTGGCGACATTGATGTTATTGCCGAGGCTGCCAACGGTGAAGACGCGTACCGCCTGATTTGCGAGCATGAGCCTGATGTTGCCGTGCTCGACATCAGTCTTCCGGGACTCGGCGGAATCGAAGTCACGCGTCGCGTCATTGCCCGCCTGCCGCAACAAAAGATTCTGATTTTCAGTATGCATGAGGATACGGTTTTTTCTTCCCGTGCTCTTCAGGCAGGCGCGCGTGGCTACGTCACCAAGTCGGCGGCACCGGAAGCGTTGATCGAGGCCGTGCGGCTGGTCGCCGCCGGCAAGCTCTACATCAGCCAGGAAATGGCGCAGGAGCTGGCGATTCAGATGATTCCCGGGCGTGAAAAACCGATCGACGCGTTGTCAGCGCGCGAGTTCGAGGTATTTCGCCTGCTGGTGGCCGGACATACACTGCAGGAGATTTCAGGGATCATGCACCTTTCGTACAAGACCGTGGCCAATTACCAGTCGAGCATTCGCCAGAAACTCGATGTCAGCAATACGGCGCAGGTGGTGCGTATCGCCCTGAATCACGGCATGATCGCCAGTGCACTGCCCGAGGACAGTTCTCCGAGCAACGCGGAATAACGGGTGCAGGGGCTGTTGGCCGGTGATTGGCAGACTCTGCCTCAAAACAGGCAACCTTACCGCTGCACGGTGCCTGGCTCGGCAGGATGAGGGCTTCCGGAGCATCGAGCCGCTACAAACATATACTTTAATATCAACAGCTTATTATTTCACCGGAAGTGCGACTGGCTGAATCGGGAAAAATTCCCGGTCGCGACGGGTGATTTGTCCCTGAGCGTGCAATCCGTCCCGCCGTACACTTCAGACGTACTACACAGGCTAGATGCGAAGAAGTAGATCCTCCTGTTGATTGGTGATGGCCGGTTCTTCGACCGGCCATTTTTTTTGCCCGCAGCTTTCACGATGGAACCGGCCCCGGCCGGACCGATACCCGCCAACCGTCAGCAGCTTGGCCCCTGCATCGGGTTGCTGTCTGGGCCTCACCGATCCTGCTCAGGACTGCAGCGGCGAGTGATCGGGAGGCCGTTTGCGTGACGCCAGCAGGTTGTAGATCCACGCGAAAATGGCGCCGCCGATAAAGCCGTCGGCCAGCGCCCAGACCAGGCCGATGACGCTGCCTTTCGGCGTAACTGTGTAACCCCGGTAAATTGATCCGATGAAGGTCGGATCAGAAGACGCGCCGTCAAAGGCGATGATCCACCAGGTCAGCACAAACAGCCCGCCCCCCCACAGCAGGCTACATGTCAGGGCAAAAGCACGAACATCGAATTTCATGGCCTGTCCTCCTTGTTAGTCGCGTTTGAGTAGCCGCTGTAGTTTGCCCAGCGGCAGGCAGTTGATAACATCGCCGCGTTCAAGCCAGCCACGGCGTGCCTGGTTAATTCCAAAGCGCATCAGGTCGAGATCGTTGGCGCTGTGGGCGTCGGTGGCAATCGACAGCTTGAGCCCCATATCCTTTGCCAGCTTGCAGGCATCGTCGGTCAGATCGAGGCGGTCGGGATGCGCGTTGACTTCCAGAAAGCAGCCACGCTCCAGCGCGCCTTCCATGATTTTTTCGAGATCGACTTCATAGGGATCGCGCTGGTTGATGATGCGCCCGCTGGGATGCGCCAGGATATTGAAATTCACGTTATCCATGGCGCGCAGGATGCGCTGCGTCTGTTTCTCGCGTGAAAGGTTGAACGCAGAGTGAATAGCGCAGACGGTGAAATCCAGTTCTTTCAGGATACTGTCTGACAAATCCAGCGAGCCATCTTCGAGGATGTCGACCTCGATCGATTTCAACACGACGATGTCGTCCAGCTTCGCATTCAACTTGTCGATGGCGCGGATTTGCGCAGCCAGTCGCTTCCTGTCCAGCCCGTGGGCAACAGTGACACGCTTTGAATGGTCATTGATCGACAGGTAGTCATAGCCGCGTTGCGCCGCTGCTTGCACCATCTGTTTCAGGTTGTCGTGGCCGTCACTTGCGTCGGTGTGACAGTGTAGGTCGCCGCGCAGGTCTGTACCTTTGATCAGTTCCGGTAAGCGTCTCTTGCGGGCTGCCTCGATTTCTCCGCGGTTCTCGCGTAACTCGGGTGGGATAAACGGCAGACCGACTTTCTTGTAGACCTCTTCCTCAGTCTTGCCGGCGATACGACTGTCGCCTTTGAAGACGCCGTACTCATTGATCTTGTAACCTTTCTTCAATCCCAGTTTACGCACCGCGATGTTGTGAGCCTTGTTGCCGGTGAAGTAGTGCAGGGCGGCGCCGTAACTGGCCTGCGCCACCACCCGCAAGTCCACCTGCAACCCGGAGCGAAACCGCACAGTAGAGCGTGTCTTTCCTTTGGAAAGGACTTCAGCGACCTCGTCGTAGGCTACGAAGCAGTCGATAACAGCAGCACCGTCGCCGGCTGTCGCGAGAATGTCGAGATCGCCGACCGTTTCCTTGCAGCGCCGGTAACTGCCGGCAACGATGACTTTTCCGACGCCTTTGCATTTGTTCAGATAGCCAACTAGTGGCGCCACGATCTGTTCTGCGACGCTCAGCCGGGTGCGATGTTCTTCTCCCTCGAAATGTGCCAGCCGCTCACGGATCATTTCCTCGGTTTTCGCGCCGAAGCCTTTCAGTTTACGGATTTCGCCGCTGCGCGCCGCGCGTTTCAGGTCGTCCAGGCTTTCGATTCCGAGGTTTGTGTAGAGTCGTTTGACGCGTTCGGGCCCCAGACCCTGGATGTGCATCATGTCGCTCAGCGCAGCGGGCGTGCGTGCCTGAACTTTTTTCAGTGCCGGCAGTTCGCCGGTTTCCACGATCGTCTTTATCTTGGCGGCGAGGTCCTTGCCGATGCCCGGCAGCTGCGTCAGGTCTTCTTCGTCCAACAGCAGATCGGACATGCTTCTCGGGTAAGCGTTGACCGTTCGCGCTCCCTCGCGATAGGCACGCACGCGAAACGGGTTGGCCCCCTCGATTTCGAGCAGATCAGCCAGCTTTTCGAACATGTCGGCGATTTCGCTGTTGTGCACGGGCATGGGATCTCACCGCTTACGACACACGTTTTCTCCGGGATCCGGGCGCGCGGCCGCGCCCTTTCATTCCTGAACGCATCATATGCCACGTTACCGAAAAAGATTAATTGATGTATCGCAATACTCCGATTATCGCGGCTGATTTAGCATTGTGCTCGATCGGGTTACACTCAAGGCATGTCAGTCGTGGCGCCTGCCGCATTGGGGGTACCTTTGCAGTGTCGATCAGCTCACTGGCGGCGGTTGATCGGCAGGGGCCGGCCGGCAGGTACGCATTGGCGGGAATTGATTACTTTTCTTGAAAGCAGGAGTCGACAATGAGTGGTAAGCAAACAGACGTCACCAAACACGGCAGGCATGACCGGCTGATAAAGGAGCAAGTGCACGATCCTTACATGACACGCAGCAAGCCGGCGGAGCCGACCGTGTGCGCGGATTGTGGCGTGGTGTTCAGCAAAGGCCGCTGGCAGTGGATGTCGGAAGCGCCCGCCGGAGCGCATCAGCAACGCTGTCCGGCGTGTCAGCGTATACATGACAAGGTTCCAGCCGGATTTCTCACGTTGGGCGGCACGTTTTTCGGCGAGCATCGTGACGAGATCATGCGCCTGCTGCACAACAAGGTCGAAGAACAGAAGGCACAACATCCGATGAAACGGCTCATGACGATTGAGGATCAGAAAGACGGTGGCGTTCAGATCACTTTCACCGATATGCATCTGCCGCGCGGCGTTGGCGAGGCGATCGAACGAGCCTACGAAGGCGATCTGGATATTCAGTACACGGACGAATCCGGGATCGTGCGCGTGTACTGGAAGCGCTGAGCGCGTCGCAGTTCTGTTGTCCGGTTGTATCAACCGCAGGGCATGCCTGGCCTGTCGCACACTCCTTTTTGATTGATTTTTTACGATGCATATTGAATTTTTTGGCGCAACGCGTGAAGTCACCGGGTCCTGCTATCTGCTCAGCGTAGGCGGCTACCGGATTCTTGTCGAATGCGGAATGTTGCAGGGCTCCCGGGAGCATGAGCGCCACAACCACGATGCATTTCCTTTTGATGCCGGATCAATCGACGTGGTTGTCCTGACGCACGCCCACATCGATCATTCCGGGCGTCTGCCGCTGTTGATCAAACGTGGATATCGAGGCGAGATCTACACCCACAGTGCGACTTCCGACCTGTGTCGCATCATGCTCGAGGACAGCGGTTACCTGAGCGAGAAGGAAGTGCAGTGGGAAAACAGGAAACGCGAACGCAAGGGTCTCGAGCTGCTCGAGCCACTGTATACGCGTGCCGACGCCAGGCAGGCTGAAAAGCATTTTCGTTCAATCGAATATGACAAGCTCGAGGAAATTCGACCGGGCGTGCGCGTGACCTTGCGCGACGCCGGGCACATCCTCGGTTCGGCCATCGCCGAATTCGAGCTGACTGAGGGAAAGCGCTCGCGCAAGGTCGTTTTCAGCGGCGACCTCGGCCATCGTGGCGCGCCGATCCTGCGCGATCCGCAACCCGTTAACCAGGCCGACCTGGTGATACTCGAGAGTACATACGGTGACCGCTTGCATCGGCCCTGGGAAGACACCTGGCAGGAGATGGGCGAGGTGTTTGAGCATGCCCGCAGCGGCAAGGGCAATATCCTGATTCCCTCTTTTGCGGTGGGGCGCACCCAGGAACTGCTCTATGTTTTCAAGCGCAACTTTGACAAATGGGGCATCGGCGACTGGCATGTATTTCTCGACAGTCCGATGGCGATCGAAGCCACCGAGGTCTATTCGGAACACGCCAAAGTCTACGACAAGCGTGCCAGAGAAATGTACGAACGCGGCGATGACCCGTTCGACTTGCCGAACCTGTACGCATCGCAATCAACTGAAGAGTCGATGAAGATCAACCAGCTCAGTTCCGGTGCCATCATCATAGCCGGCAGCGGCATGTGCACCGGGGGCCGTATCAAGCATCATATGAAGCACAATATCTGGCGCAAACATGCGCACCTGATGATTGTCGGGTTTCAGGCCAGGGGTACGCTGGGGCGCAAACTCGTCGATGGCGCAAACCACATTCGTTTATGGGGTGAGACGATACAGGTCAATGCTCAGGTACACACCATCGGGGGACTGTCGGCGCATGCCGATCGCAAGGGACTGCTCGACTGGTATGGCCATTTCCGGGACCGGCCACCGGTGGTGCTGGTGCACGGTGAGCCGGATGCAATGGATTCTCTGGGAGACGCGCTCGTTAGCCAATACGATGCTCGGGTCACCAAGGCACAATTCGGGCAGAAGCTGGAGTTGTAAGGCAGGGCAATTCCTCCCTTGGCCGCCCGGAGGCGCAAGGTCTGCCCGTATCTTTGGTGGTATGCGGGCGGTGTGGATGCGATTGCGCCCGATTTCACCTATGCTTCTGACGTCAGTGACCGCACAGGGACTGCAATGATGATTCAACTGGATCAATTCGTGGCTTCGTTGAACCAGGACCAACCGGATCCGGCGTTACCGGCATTGTTACAAGCTTTGTGGTACGAAGCGCATGGCGACTGGGAGCGTGCCCACAAAATTACCCAGAAACAGGACACGGACGACGCTGCCTGGGTGCATGCCTATTTGCACCGCAGAGAGGGTGATCTGGGCAACGCCAGATACTGGTATCGCCGTTCCGGACGCGACGAGCCGGCCAGCTCGCTCGAAGACGAATGGCGTTTAATTGCCGCTGCATTGATCGACGCTAAATAGGCGCCGCGAGGACTGCCCGGGCCGTGCTCACCGGTAGATCAGCGTCTGCCGTGTTGTGCTGCCCGGTCTCAGAATGCGTCTTCCCATGGCCGCGACAGTTTCATGGCCGAATGGATCAGTCCGACCATCGAATAAGTCTGCGGGAAATTGCCCCACAGTTCACCGGTGACCGGATCGATGTCCTCGGACAAAAGCCCGAGCGGATTGCGCAACGCGAGCATGTTTTCGAACAATGCGCGCGCTTCAGTCCTGCGCCCCAGCATTGCCAGCGCATCGATATACCAGAACGTGCAGGCATTGAACGCCACCTGTGGTTTGCCGAAGTCATCCTCTCCGGAATAGCGCGCGACAAAATTACCGCGCAGCAGGTCTTTCTCGATCTGGGCAACGGTGCCGGCAAAGCGGGGGTCGTCGCCCTTGATGATGCCAAGCGCCGGTAACAGCAGTAATACGGCGTCGACTGAATCTCCTCCAAAGGTAGAGGTGAAGCTGTTCAGTTTCGCGTTCCACGATTTTTCCAGAATTGCTTCACCAATCCGCGCGGCCGTTTCATTCCATTCCTGTGCTCGATCGGCCAGGCCGAGGCGCGCGCCGATTTTTGCGAGTCGGTCGCAGGCCGCCCAGCACATGACACTGGAATAGGTGTGCACTTCCTGTCGCTGGCGCAATTCCCACAGCCCGGCGTCGGGCTGATCCCAGGCGTTTTGCGCGCGGTACCCGAGTACTTCGAGCCGCCTGAATAGCGTCACGTCGCCCTTGCGCGACAACCGGCTGTCGAAGAAAGTCTGCGCGCAAGACAGGATCACCGAACCATAACCGTCGTTCTGTACCTGGCGGTACGCGTCATTGCCAACGCGTACCGGACCCATGTTGCGATAGCCGGCAAGCGAGCTGATCTCGGCTTCGTGCAATTCCTGAGTCAGGGTGATTCCGAAGACCGGCTGCAGGTAGCCATCCTTGGACATCGCAGCGATGTTCATGATGTAGTTCAGGTAGCCTTCCATGCTTTTGGTCGCACCAAGGGCATTGAGCGCGTGCACCACGAAATAGGAATCGCGCAACCAGCAGAAGCGGTAATCCCAGTTGCGACCGCTGTCGGGGGCTTCCGGAATGGACGTGGTCGGCGCGGCGATGACCGCCCCGGTTTCTTCAAAGTGTGACAGCTTCAGCGAGATGGCGGCACGATTGACTTCGTCCTGCCATTCGAAAGGCAGGCTCAGGTAACGGCTCCATTCGATCCAGTATTGCTCGGTGTCCTGACAATATTCGCGGAACGCTTCGGTTACCGGAACGGTCAGCGACTCATCCGGACCGAGGAAGAAAGACAGCGGCGTATCGACGTTGAACGGGACTTCTTCGAGGATGTAATTCACCGAGGCATTGGTCGTCAGGCGCAGTGTCAGGTCGGGCAGCACATAGCGAATGTGATTCGATCCGTGTGTCACTTCAGGGCGTTGCTGGCTGAAACCGGCCGTCGGGCGCACGCGCACGCGGATTCGCGGCGTACCTGACAGCGTCTTGACCTGCCGCATCATCGCGGCCGGGCGGAAAACCCGGCCAAAGCGTTTGAACCGTGGTGCGAAGTCGGTAATCAGAATCGACGAACCGTTCGAGTCGTGCAGCTCGGTTTCGACGATCGCCGTGTTCGGGCGGTAACGCTGCGTCGATGAAGCCATGTCGAGCAAATCGATGGCGAATACGCCTTGCGCGTCCTCACTCGAGTTATTCAACAATGAAGAGAATCGCGGCTCGCTGTCAAAACGCGGCAAGCAACACCAGACGATGCGAGCTTGCGAGTCAATGAGAGCGCTGTAGCTGCAATTGCCGATGACGGCGAGATTGAGGTTGCTCAACTGCGCTGTCCTGCATTTCCGGTTAACGTCCGGTTCTTGCCGAGCAAGCCCGGCCAGGTCTGCAGCCAGGCGATGACTTCATCGACACCGGGGAGGCGCCAGCGTGCCGCGGTCCGGCCGGAATCGCCGACGCGCACGCTGTAACCGTTTATCGAGTTGACAAGCCTGAAGCCGTCTTCGTCGGTGGTATCGTCACCGATAAACACCGCCACCCGGCCTTTGAACGGGGTTTCACTCATGAAGTCGCGGATCGCTGAACCTTTGTCTGCCAGCTTTGGCTTGATCTCGCTGACCATCTTGCCGTGCATGACGTGCAATTCCCCGGAAAATGGTTTTGCCAGCTCTTCGACACGCTTGCTGATCTCGGCTTCCATTTCCGGTTCGAGCCGATAATGCACGGCCAGAGCATGCCCCTTGTCTTCCAGAATGATCCTGGCGCTTGAACTTGCCAGTTGCAGCAATGGCGCTCGCAGCGTTTCCAGTGCGGCGGACTCCCCGACCTCGTGCAGGCTGCCGTCGGCACTGCGCCGTTGAAGCCCATGTAATCCCGCCGTCGGCAGCCGGTGCGGGGCGAACAGTGCGTCCAGGTTGTCGATGCTGCGCCCGCTCACCAGCGCAACGGCGCCATCGAGTTCGATCAGGATGGACTCCAGCACATCGAGCAACTGCGCACTGGCCTGGACCCCGTCCGGGGTGTCGCGCAGGTGCAATATGGTCCCGTCGACGTCCAGAAACAGAGCCCAGTCGGTGCTCGGGGTCAGCGAGAGGGCAGATTCAGCTTGCATCGTAGAGAGTTCGGATATCCGGTTGCGTTATCGTTGAACTGGTAACTGTATCGCATCTGGTTTGCAGCTCGAAGGACTGCGCCCGCACTCGGCGCGTAACTGGTGATCAAATCTGCCACGAGCGCGCGACGATGTCCCGGCATACAAGTCCGAGTCGTGCAAATGTCGAGCCAGCTCCGACTGTGCCGATAGCGTGTTACGGAGGTAGATTTGGTGGCTTTCGGCCGTGCCGTGCGCCGAAAAGTTCGTTTCCGATCAGCCGGATGCTCGCATTTGGTGCGTGGCGTGTATATTTATGTCAGTGGCTGTGCGATCGTCAGGAGTTCTCTGTGATGGTGCAGACCAGAGCAGCAGCGTTGTTGAAATCGGAATTTGATGAGAAAAGTGACTGATGGGTAAAGGCGGAGTCAGGCAGCAACGGGCAAGGGAAGGCCGACTGGTCGTCGTGTCCAATCGCGTTGCGGATCCGAAGCGTGATCGTAAGGCAGGCGGGCTGGCAGTTGCGGTTGGCGAAACACTGGAAGCGACCGGCGGTGGCTGGTTTGGCTGGAGCGGCAATGTCATTCCCGATGCCAGACGGGTCAAGCCGCAAATCAAGCTCGTCGATGGTATCTATATCGTCACCATCGACCTGACCAGCGAAGAATTCGAAGGCTACTACTTCGGTTTTTCAAATCAGTGCCTGTGGCCGCTGTTGCATTATCGCGTCGACCTGGTTCACTTCGAACAGGATTTTTACGACAAATACCAGATCGTAAACCGCCGCTTTGCCGGTGCGCTGGCGCAGTTTCTCGGACCGAATGATGTCATCTGGATTCACGACCTGCATCTGATCCCGATGGCCGCTGAATTGCGCCAGCACAAATGCAAGCAGCCAATCGGTTTTTTCCTGCATGTGCCGTTTCCGCCCCCGGAAGTGGTAGCGACACTGCCGAGGCATCACGATCTGTTCAAGGACATGATGGCCTATGACCTGATCGGCTTTCAGACACAGCGCGACACAGCGTGTTTTCGCAACTACGCGGTACAGGAACTTGGCGCCGAATTGCTCAAGGACGGTTCGCTGCGCTCTGCCGGGCACCGGATTCAGTGCGACGCGTTCCCCGCAGGGATTGACGTAGAGTCTTTTACCGAACTGAGTACCAACGCCGAGGCCCGCAGTCAGGTTAAGTATTTGCGCGAGTCGGTGGGAGAGCGGCAGATTATCGTTGGTGTTGACCGGCTCGATTATTCCAAGGGTCTGGTCGAACGCCTCACGGCATATGGAGAGTTCCTCAGGGAGTACAAGGAAAATCACAACAAGGTGGTATTGATGCAGGTGACACCGCCTTCGCGCGAGACGCTCGATTCGTAT
>JASFUE010000108.1:0-9829 GCA_050050435.1 Burkholderiales bacterium
CCCCCGTTCCGGCATCGATCAGCACGTCGCGATCCACGAGCATCGAGGTCGTTTGTAATGTGCCACCAATTCCGCCGCTGCAGCCGAGAATTCTGAGTTGCATGGCCCTGCCTAATCCGCCCCGAAATGCAGTGAGCCAGCGCGGGTGATGCCCTGTGAGAACGACTGGTCCGAAGACTGGGCCACCGGTCCCGAACTGCCACCGACTAACCTGCTCACCCAAAAATGCAGCGCCGCCACGGGAAATCGCGCCAGGCCAGTCAAAATCGTCATGGTCAGCGCACTCGTGCGCGATCGCGACAACATCGGCTTCAAGAAAGTCATGGACACACCACAAAGCAACAACAGAGCCACTTCCGCACCGGTCAAAGCAGGTGACTCCGATACGATTGTTCGAATCGGCAGACCGGCGTCAGTAACGGCACAGGCCGGGTTGCCACAGGCGAAATCCCCGAATTCGACATTTGTCATCACAATGTGTTCACCGATATCCCGGGGCACGGACGTAGCAACGCGTACGTCGCCGTGAATCGCCTGCCCAGAGCACTTAATCAGCAGTGAACGGGACTCGCCAATCGCGTTCGCGACAGAAGCAAATTCGGCTATCTGGCCGATTGAAAATCGAACAAGCTGATTTTGCACTTCCTCTCCCCTGTTGACGCCGCGAACGGTCTTGCCAAGCCATGGTCCTCTGACCAGTGTCCGGACCAGCTGTTCGGTCGCGCCCACAGCCGTGAGGCGTGGTCAGCTCTTGAGGAAGAACTCCATCTTGACGCCAGCCAGATCAATGATGTCGTGCTCTTGCAGCTTTTGTGCCTGTGCATCCAGCGCTTTGCCATTGACCACGGGGAAGCTGGCGCCCTCGACATGGGTAATGAAATATCCCTGTGGACGCTTGGCGATGACGGCAACCTGAAGCCCCGGTTTACCCAGCGTTGTCAGAGGCTTACTCAGCGGCAACTCACGTCCGGCATTAGGGCCGGACAGAATCTGGATGGTGCCAGTCGAATCCGTTCCTTGACTTACCGGCGGAACTGTCTGGTCGCTTTGTGGTTTCGCTTCTGTCGAGGTTTCGACAGGGTTTGCTGCGACTTTGGAAGCGGCCTGCGCCAGGACGGCCGCTTGTGGATTGGTTGTTTGCGTTTCGCTCGACTTGGCGCCGCCTACCGTGGTCGTTTGTGCCTGTGCCGGCTTGTCCATGCCAGCAGTAGCCGTTTGCGCCTGCGCCGGTTTGGCCGTTCCAATGGTCGTCGTTTGCGTCTCGCCAGAGTTGGGCGGAGCGCCGTTGCCGGTTGTTACTGCCCCACCCGGCTTGCTCGTCCCGCTGGTGGTGGTCTGCGTGTCCTCCGCCGCAGGCGCTTCGGCGGCTGGCGCCTGAGCCGCGGTCGGCGCCCTCATGATCATGGTTTTTTCGAATTCCTGCTGGCTCATCTGGCCCGCTTTGTCATTGACATACTTGAGCTTGTACTTGCCAATCTCCACAACGTCGTCAGCTTGAAGAAAATGCTTCTTCACCGGCTGGCCGTTGACCATCGTGCCATTTGTGCTGCCCAGGTCCTCGAGGAACGAATCGTTCAGGATCGTCATGATCATGGCGTGCTCACCACTTACGGCCAGATTGTCGATCTGTATGTCGTTATGGGGTTTACGGCCTATGGTCGTGCGCTCTTTGCTGATATCGAATTCCTTGATGACCTGACCATCAAGACTAAGTATTAACTTCGCCATAACCGCTTCCTCATGACTCTATATGAACCAGGACCGGACTCTTGACACCCATCCGTTCCTGGCAGGAAAGTCTTTCTTGATCTTAACAAGTATCACTGAAATATTATCCCGTCCACCCGCGTCGTTTGCCATCTGCACCAACTGGGATGCGGCCAGAGGCAGGTTTGCCGAGAGTGAGCTGACAGTCAGCTCGATGTCCTCATCTTCGACCATGTCATTCAGGCCATCCGAGCACAGCAAATAAACATCCCCGGGCCTGGCATCATGGACATGTATCTCCGGAATCGCCGTCGGCTCTATACCGAGCGCCCGCGTTACCAGATTCTTGTTCTGCGAGCGCCGCGCCGCTTCCCTGGTCAGCAAGCCGCTGTCGATTTGCTCCTGTAGCAAGGAATGGTCGCGAGTGATCTGTTCGAGCGAATTGTCCCGTAACCGGTAACAGCGCGAATCTCCGATGTGCGCAACCGTCACCCTGTTGTCGCAGAACAGAGCGACAACCAGCGTCGTTCCCATGCCGGCATACTGGGGCTGGCTATTTGCGGACTGATAGATCGACTCATTCGCCTTCGTGATAACTTCCTGAAGCAACCCGAACACAACCGGTTCACCGCTGTTCTGGTCCGTTTCCTGGGGATTCATCCGCTTTAGCGCGTCCCGGGTCTCGTTTGCAATCAACGCTGTCGCGATACCGCTGGCGACTTCGCCCGCGTTATAACCGCCCATGCCATCGGCAAGAACCGCCAATCCGATATCGGACTCAACGTTGACGCTGTCTTCGTTGTGGGTGCGCACCATACCGGTATGCGTCTCACTCGCCACTTCCAGACTGTTCAGAAGACTCACGTCACCCTTCCCGGAATGGCACATCGACTGTATCGGCCGTGTTGGTGTCGCAGCTTGCATTCAGATTCAAACGCGAGGTTGTAGAGCATGACCATTAACGTTTCACGAAGCGGCGACTGGCCATATGCGGGCACCACAAAACGCGCTGCGACCGACACAGGTTGGCCTGGACGCCCCACTTCGCCTTTCGGGCTGTTGCTCGCCATGCTCTGGTCGTCGTTTCCGCTGGGGGCAACATGCGGGGACGGCCCGGAATCAGTCGTGCCGACTCCATCGTCGTATGCCCATCGTCCCGGACTCTGGGCAAAGGTGCTCGAATTCGTCATCAGCGAAAGAAGAGCAATAACGAGTCCCAAAAACCAGCCCGGCCGCCAGAATCGAGTGTTCGTCATGGGTCAATCGACCCGATTTGACGCGGACCAAAAGCCGCTAACTCTTTGGATTTTCGCACAATATGCCTGCAAACCTAGAGATTTTACGATATTTCTGCCAAAAGTGTATGATTTTTTTAGAACTAACGGCATTATCAAATGGCGTGAAAAGCGCGTAATTTCCCGCCAGGTCGAACTTGTCTACAGTTAGCAATGGCTTGCAATAAGCAGACTTTGGGCCTGAGCGCTCAATCCGGGAATTGCGGTGTCAAGCCGCCGTCGATCAGCGCGGTCTTGCCTCTAACGGCGCCAGATGCTGGCGTTCGCTTGCCAAATGTTGGCAAGCGCCGTCGAACAATAGAAGCGGCAAGTACATCGAGATGGCCAAAGCGTTCAGTTGCCAGGCAGCAGGCAGTGACGGGCAGCAACGACATGATCGCGAGAACCCAAAAATCCGGCACGCCTTGTCAGGCAAGGTTTTTCAACCGAACAATACGAGACCCCAGACAGCCACAACATTAACCAGTGCGACGAGAACCGCCGCGCTGCCAATATCCTTGGCGCGCTTTGCAAGTCTGTGATTCTCCAGCGATATTCGATCGACAGCCGCCTCGATCGCGGAATTAAGGAGTTCGACTACCAGCACCAGCAGGACACTGGCGATCATCAACGCCTTGCCGGTCCCGGTGGCCGGGACGAACATGGCGATCGGAATCAGCACCAGGGCAAGCAACGCCTCCTGCCGGAAGGCGTCTTCATGCCGGAAAGCGGCGGCCAACCCGTCAATGGAATAAAACAACGCGTTCCAGATACGGCGTAAGCCGGTCTTGCCTTTGTGGGGACTTTCTAGCTTTCCATCCATCTGAGATCAAGTTGTCGGGCGGCACGAACATCGTCGAGGCGGCGAACCGGCATGTTGTGGGGGGCTTGCTTGACCAGTTCCGGATCGCTCCGGGCCTCGTCGGCAATTTCCTTCATCGCGTCAGCAAACGCGTCCAGTGTCTGCTTTGACTCCGTTTCGGTCGGCTCGATCAGCAGGCACTCGGGAATGAGCAAGGGGAAGTAGGTTGTCGGCGCATGAAAACCCTTGTCGAGCAAGCGCTTGGCGAAGTCCATGGCGGTCACACCTGTCTCGTTTTTCAGTGCACGCAATGTCACGATGAATTCATGGCTGGCACGCCGCTTCGGATAAGCCAACTCAAATCCATTCTTCACCAGCCTCGCCATCAAATAATTGGCATTGAGCGTGGCAAAGTCGGCGACACGCCTCATCCCCGCACGGCCCAACATGCGCGCGTAGATATAGGCCCGCAGCAGCACGCCCGGATTGCCCATGAAAGCGGACAGATGCCCGATTGTCTGCGGCCGCTCATCTTCATCCACCATCCGGTAACCACCCTCGCCATGCTCCACCACCGGTACCGGCAAAAACGGCTGCAGCCGCTCGTTCACGCCAACCGGTCCCGCCCCCGGACCGCCTCCGCCGTGCGGGGTCGAGAACGTCTTGTGAAGATTCATATGGATGACGTCAAAGCCCATGTCACCGGGACGCACACGCCCGAGAATGGCATTGAGATTCGCACCGTCGTAATAGAGCAATCCGCCAGCACCATGGACGATATCGCGAATCTGTCCAATGGTGCGTTCGAACACGCCGAGCGTTGAAGGATTGGTCAGCATCAAGCCTGCGGTCTGCGGACCCACCGCCTGTTCAAGTGCGGCCAGATCGACGTTGCCATCGGCGTCAGTCGGCACTTCGCGCACGCGGTAGCCGCACATCGTGGCGGTCGCGGGATTGGTCCCGTGTGCGGCATCCGGCACGATGATCTCGCTGCGCGCTGAATCACCTTGCGCCTCATGGTAGGCACGAATCATCGCAACCCCGGCAAGTTCACCCTGGGCACCGGCCATCGGCGCAAGGCTGACTGCATGCATACCGGTTACGTCACACAATATGCTCTGCAATTCGTGCATGAATCCGAGATATGCCTGTCCGGTCGTCGCCGGTGCCAGCGGATGCCGGCTGACAAAACCAGGCAGCATCGCAAGCGCGTTGCAGGCCCGCGGGTTGTACTTCATCGTGCACGAACCCAGCGGATAGAAATGCGTGTCTATCGAGAAATTGAGCTGTGACAAGCGCGTGTAATGGCGCACTGCATCCATTTCCGAGACTTCCGGCAACAGCGGTCTGTCTTCGCGCAGCAATTGCGGCGGCAGATCGGCAGAACCAATTGTTTCCGGACTTTGCGCCTGGGCCCGGCGTCCCGGCCTTGAATGGTCAAAGATCAGCATGCGGGCAACCAGTGTCTGACTGAATAACAGCAATACCTCGCCGATACGCTCGACAAACTGCCAGTATCGCCCATCATGGTTTCCGGATTATTGCGTAATCGCTCCATCAGCCTGAATCCATGTTGCAGGTTGTTCATGCGCCAGCGAGGCACTGCGACAATGCGTTCGCATAGCAGCGCAGATCGTCCCGGGTGCGGGTTTCGGTCGTACAAACCAGCAATGCCTCGCCCAGCTCCGGATACTTCGATTTCAGCTCATAGCCGGCAATCACACCCTGCGCGAGCAGCGCCTGACAGACGGTTTCGGTGGGCTTGTTCAGGCAAATAACGGATTCATGGAAGCAGGCGCTGTCGAATCGCCGGCTAACACCATCGATACCGCAGATCATTTCAAGCAGATTGCGCAAGTTGGCATGACTCTGCTCTGCCACCGCGCGCAGTCCCTGCGCGCCGAGCAGCGATAAATGGATGGCCGCGGCGGTGACCGCCAGGCCCTGGTTGGTACAGATATTCGAGGTTGCCTTGCTGCGCCGGATATGTTGCTCGCGCGCCTGCAAAGTGAGAGTAAACCCGGGGTTTCCGTCCAGATCGACGGTACGACCGACCACGCGCCCGGGCATCTGTCGCACAAGGTTTTGCTTGCACGCCAGAAAACCGAAATAGGGCCCTCCGCTGGCAAGTGGCACGCCGAGCGGCTGTCCTTCACCGACTGCGATATCGGCGCCATCCTTGCCCCATTGCCCCGGTGGTTTGAACAATGCCAGCGATACCGGATTGACGCAGCCGATCACGGCGGTCCCCGCCGCGCGCGCCAGTTCGGTCAGCGTATCAACATCTTCCAGCACCCCGAAGAAATTGGGCTGCGCAACGACCAGCGCAGCCACTTCGGCATCCAGCCTCTTGCTGACATCTTCCGCCAGCGTGCGCCCGCTGTCAGGGCAATAGGGAATTTCGACGATCTCGATGCCCTGGTTGGAAACGATACTGCGGACCGTGGCGCGATAAACCGGGTGAAGCGAGGCTGGCAGCAGCACGCGGTGCGCCGACTTGTGCAGGCGTACCGCCATCAACACTGCCTCGGCCAGCGCCGAAGCACCATCGTAGAGGCTCGCATTGGTCACATCCATGCCCGTGAGCGAGCACATCATGCTCTGGTATTCGTACAGGACCTGCAATGTCCCCTGACTGGCTTCAGCCTGATAGGGCGTATAAGCGGAATAGAACTCACCACGGGTCGCAATCTGCCAGACTGCCGCAGGGATGTGGTGCTCATAAGCACCCGCGCCGATGAAATTCAGGTACGCGCCCTCGCTTCGCGATGCATCCTGCATCAATCGGGTTACTTCCATCTCCGAAAGCCCTTCGGGAATAGCGGAGAGCGGTTTGGAGATCAGGCTGTCGGGAATTTCATCGAACAACTCGTCGATGCTGCCCACCCCGCACTCGGCAAGCATTTCTCTGACATCGTCGTTGGTGTGGGGAATGAAAGGCACTCTAAACCTCGGGCTGGCTATATCTGCGGCGGGCTTTCAATCAGGATACAGACTGCTGAACTTCAAAATTCGGGCAGGCGCGACCAAGTTTGCCGCTTACTCTGTTTCCGATTCGACGAGCTTGCCATAGCCGGTAGCATCCATTAACGCATCGAGCTCTTCCGGTTTGCTTGGCCGCAGCCGAAACATCCAGGCATCGTACGCGCTCTCGTTGATTTTCTCGGGTGCATCGGCAAGCTCTTCGTTCACCGCGACAACCTCGCCGGAAACCGGTGCATAGATATCCGATGCCGCCTTGACCGATTCGACAACACCACATTCTTCACCTTTGGCCACCGTACGCCCCACCTCCGGGTTTTCCACGTATACCAGATCGCCGAGCAGATCCTGCGCATGATGGCTGATCCCGACACTGACCAGACCATCGGATTCCGTGCGCACCCATTCATGCGTATCGGTGTATTTGAGTTCGGCGGGGATACTCATTTGGAAGCTCCTTGAATTCAGGCCAGTTGACCGGCGATCAGGTTTTTGCCGTTACGGACGAATGGATATTTTACAGTTCTCGCCGCGAGATTCCGTCCACGCACCTCGACATTGACATCTTCACCCAACTGTACGCCCAGCGGCAGTCTCGCAAACGCAATGGAAAGACCGAGAGTCGGTGAGAATGTTCCACTGGTAATTTCGCCGTCGCCATGTGCCGTGCGCACCTTTTGATGGGCACGAAGCACACCGCGATCACGCAACACCAGTCCGACCAGCTTGTGCGTGGGCTTAAACTGGCCAAGTGCGCGTTCGCCAACGAAATCGCGCGAGTCGCCCGGATCGACTGTCCACTGCAACCCCGATTCCATCGGCGTCACGGTCTCGTCCATGTCCTGTCCGTACAAATTCATTCCCGCCTCCAGGCGCAGCGTATCGCGCGCGCCCAGTCCCGCAGGAGCGACTCCCGCCGCCAGCAGCACCTTCCATAATGCACTGGCTTCATCACCGGGCAACGCAATTTCGAATCCGTCTTCCCCGGTGTAACCGGTACGGGCAATCAACATGTCGGCACAGCTTGCCGCAGTAAAAGCCGGAATATCCTGCGAAACCGGACGCACATCGGGACGTGCTTGCCAGAATTTTTCGCGTGCGTTCGGCCCCTGGATGGCAACCATCGCCAGGTCACGGCGCGAAACGATATCCACACTCAGGCCTGTGATATCGCGCTGGCGCAAGATCCATTGCATATCCTTCTCGGCGGTGCCAGCGTTAACCACCATTCGATACAACGAATCCTCGAGGTAATAGACAATCAGATCATCGATAATCCCACCCCTCTCATTGAGGATGCAGCTGTACAGCGCTTTGCCCGGCCGCGCCAAACGGGCCACGTTGTTGGCAAGCAGCCTGAGCAGGAATGCCTTCGCTTCCCGCCCGACGACATCAATAGCCAGCATATGTGACACATCGAACATGCCGGCGTCACGCCGTACTGCGTGATGCTCTTCAATCTGCGAACCATAGTGAAGCGGCATCTCCCAGCCGCTGAAATCGACGAGCTTCGCATTGCACTTACGGTGAGACTCGAAGAGTGGGGTCCGTTTCAACATTGAATTGGCACCAATCAGCCAGGCGGTGGATAAAACAGATAGATCCTGTATCCGGCTGCGCGCAGCGGGCCCGTGTCCAGGTACAGGTTGACGGCGAGTTCCTGACGCGCACCCAGGCCGGTCTGGGCTCGTGCCGCATTTTCAAGGTAATCGTCCGGCATGAATATGCGCCGCGCAACGACTTGCTGCTGCGCATTGGTCAGGGTCAGTTCGAAAGCGGGATATTCTACCGGCACACGAGCACGATTACGCACCAGGGCAGTCAGTTGAACGAGATTCGGTCTGCCCGGATCGATGAATTGCAGATCGGACGCCTCGATATTGAGCTGATCGGCCAGACGCGGCAGTCCGATTTCACAGGAAAGCGGCTGGCAGGCCAGTTCGTAGACGCGCTTGAGTTGCGGAAATCGAACCATCAACTCGGTGCGAAACAGATAACCGGCCTGAGCGATGGCGCAAATGAGCAGCAATAACGACAATGCCAGCCACAGACCATTACGGCGCAATGCCGGAGCAGGCTTGAACTCCCACTCGAACAGGTTGGCGGCCGGATCGCTCACCGCCACCACCTCCTCTGGTGCTGCCAGCGCTTGCGGCTCTGCATTACCCTCGATGGCATCGGCATCCCGGTCTGCGGCGGTGTTGCCGGCTGACCGCGCGCGCTTGATTGCAGCTGGCGCAATTGGCTGCTCCTGCCGGCTTGCCGGCTCAGCTTCAGGCGCTGGCGACCGGACCGTCTGCGTGAGCGTTTGCGGTTCGTTTTGCGAGGGGGTCTCTTCGGCGACTGGTGCCACCGCACCGGCTTGCTGCGCCGCCGCCTTGACATCCGGTTGATCGGGCCGACGCTTGCCGTCGCCCGGCGGTTTGGCGGTGAGGCTGGCAAACGCGTCGAATACGCTGTGGCAGCGCCCGCACCTGACCTGGCCTCCCGAGGCCTGCAGATGACGGGTAGTCACCCGAAAAACCGTGTCGCAGTCCGGGCAGCGTGTAAACAGATCCATGCGCTCTATGTTGGTAAGCGAACGCCTTCGAGGCGAACCCATCCGTCCCGGCTCGCTACCGGCAGCATCTCAAACCACTGTTGGTAAATGCTTGTCAATTCACTTGCCTGCGCTTCGAGAATGCCCGACAACACCAGATGCCCGCCAGTGTGAGTCAACCCGGCAAGCAACGGTGCGAGCACTTTTAACGGTCCGGAGAGAATGTTGGCGATAACAACGTCGGCTGCTTCGATACCGGGCTCATCGGTGGAGACAAAGCCTGCCTCGACGCCATTCTGCTTCGCATTGTAGCGGCTCGCCTGCAATGCCTGTGCATCAATATCGACCCCGGTCACCTTCGCAGCACCGAGTCTCCGCGCGGCGATCGCCAGGATGCCCGAGCCGCAGCCATAATCAATCAGGCTGGCACCGGGTTCAAGATTGTGTTCGAGCCAGTCCAGACAAAGGTAGGTGGTAGGGTGGCTGCCGGTTCCGAAGGCCAGGCCTGGATCCAGAACGATATTG
>JASFUE010000109.1:0-9631 GCA_050050435.1 Burkholderiales bacterium
GGTAGGGGCTCTTGTTGGTTACTGCGTAGCGCAGCGAGAAATAGTTGAGCAGCACAGCAAGTGAAACCACCAGCAGGACAAACAGCAGACCGAGAAAAAACACCTGCGGTCTGCTCAGTCTGAAGCTGCGCGCTTGTTCAAATCGGTTGGAAACGAGAATAATGTCCATCTGGGCCCCTTGGGATGTCTTTCTCACCTTCCACTTCAATCTTTCGGCAACAACGTGTCAACGAAAGCCATCAAATTCATTCTTGAAGACGCGCCCGAACTCAAACCTCTTACCGAGCAAACCAGGCGCCTGCTTCATCTGCAACAACTCATCAGGGAGTTGCTGCCTGCCGGCATTGCTTCGCAGGTTTCTGTGGGCGGTATCGCTTCGGGAACGCTGACGATTTGCGCGCCGAGCGGTGCCGCCGCAGCCAAGCTGCGCCAGCTCCAGTCCCGCCTGCTGCGACAGTTGCAACGAGACGAGCGCGAACTTAACTCAATCAGGATTGTTGTGCAAGTGTCAGCCCGCCATAACTCCTTGCCGAGAAAACAGATTTTTCTCAGTCCTACAGCGAGGAATGCACTTCTTACACTCTCATCGCGACTTGAGTCCGAGTCCTTGCGCGCCGCCGTCATCAGGCTGGCGACCGGAAATACTTCGTCAAACGACAAGCAAGAAACGCTCGAAGAGACTGATTCCGATAAAAATCAGGACGATAACAGCTCCCACGCCTAAAATTCGACCGAAAATACGCAACCATTTCCGATCCTTGGTAGCGGCATACATGATCAGCATCACGCCCAGCGTGATCAGCAGCAATACACCTGTCAGTCGCGCCACCACCATGGCCGATAATCAGGGCGAACTAATTGATTTATAGACTAAAAGCCGGCTAGGCAGCCTGGCTCTCGAGCCGCAGGTACTCCGGCGCATCGTTCTGGGACTGGAAGGTGACAGCCTCCCAGGCGTCCTCTTGCTCAACCAGGCGTCGTAACAGCTGGTTGTTCAGGGCGTGGCCGGACTTGAAGGCGGTAAACGCCCCGATCAACGGATGGCCCAGCAGATACAGATCGCCAATGGCGTCGAGCGCCTTGTGTTTTACGAACTCGTCCTCATAGCGCAAGCCGTCGGAATTCAGGACGCGAAATTCGTCCATCACAATGGCGTTGTCGAGGCTCCCGCCCAGCGCCAGTCCCTGTGAGCGTAATGTCTCGACATCCTGCATGAAGCCAAATGTTCTGGCACGGCTGACTTCCTTGACGAAGGACATTTCCGCGAAATCCACCACCACACGCCGGTTGGTTTCAGCGAAAACCGGGTGCTTGAAGTCGATGCTGAAATCGACCCGGAAACCGGCGTAAGGCTCGAACTTGACCCACTTGTCGTCGGCCCTGACTTCTACCGGCTTGACGATCCGGATGAATTTCTTGGCTGCCGACTGCTCTTCAATGCCGGCGGACTGGATGAGGAACACGAATGGCGAAGCCGATCCGTCCATGATCGGCACTTCCCCTTCGCTCAGATCGACATATACATTGTCGACCCCGAGACCGGCCAACGCCGACATCAAATGCTCCACCGTCTGGATTCGGGCGCCGTCTTTCTCGAGACAAGACGACAAACGAGTGTCCTTCACCGCATAGGGGTCGGCCTTGATGTCGACAACGCGATCGAGATCAACACGTCGGAACACAATGCCCGTGTTGGGAGCCGCCGGGCGCAACGTGAGATAAACCTTCTTTCCTGTATGCAAGCCCACGCCGGTCGCCCGGACAATGTTCTTTAGTGTTCGCTGTCTGATCATCGCAACGGCCTCGCCGCCTCCAGTTTAGCTGGCACCCCGAGTTGCGGCGCCACAGCATTTGATAACTTACTGATTACTTTACCAGACCGGTCTTCTACAGCCAAATATTTGCTGTGAGTGCACGATCCTTCAATCGGCCTGCTTGCGCAAAAATGCCGGAATATCAAGGGTATCCACGCCCGATTGCTGCATTGCCTGGACAGCAGCGTCCCGACTGCGCCGGCGGATAACTGCTGGTGCATCCAGATCGCCATAGTTCACGTTCAGGGGTGCTTCATCGGTTCCGGTCCTTACAACTGCGAGCGGCTTGTTCTGTTGACGGCTGCGAGGTCCGCCCAGACCGGTAGCCACCATCGTAACCCGAAGCCGATCGTCAAGTGATTCATCGATCACTGTTCCGACTATGACGGTCGCATCCTCAGCCGTGAATTCCTTGATGGTATTCATGACCTCGTGAACCTCACGCATCTTCAGACTGGTGCCGGCAGTGATGTTCACCAGCACTCCGCGCGCGCCACTGAGGTCAACATCGTCAAGCAAGGGGCTTGCCACCGCTTGCTCGGCCGCAGTGCGCGCCCGATTGTCGCCGCTCGACGACGCCGATCCCATCATCGCCATTCCCATCTCGGACATTACGGTCCGCACGTCAGCAAAGTCAACATTGACCAGGCCCGGGCATTTAATGACTTCGGCAATCCCTGCAACTGCACCGTGCAAAACCGAGTTCGCAGCCTTGAAGGCGTCGAGCATGGAAACATCATCGCCAAGCACCTGCATCAACTTGTCGTTGGGAATGACAATCAGAGAATCGACATGGGCAGAAAGTTCCTCCAGTCCCTCGCTTGCGATCTTCTGGCGCTTGCCTTCGAACACAAATGGCTTGGTGACAACGGCCACTGTCAGGATGCCCAGTTCGCGCGCTGCCTGTGCAACGATCGGTGCCGCACCGGTGCCAGTGCCACCACCCATGCCGGCAGTAAGGAACAACATATCAGCACCTTCGATCAGCTCAATAATGCGCTCGCGATCCTCTACCGCCGACTCGCGGCCAATTTCGGGGTCGGCGCCGGCGCCGAGGCCCTTGGTCACACTCGCTCCGAGTTGCAGAAGGGTTTTCGAACTGGTGCGCTTCAGCGCCTGGGCATCAGTGTTCGCGCAAATGAACTCGACACCTTCAACGCCCTCCTGAATCATGTGATCAACGGCATTTCCTCCGCAACCACCAACTCCAAATACTTTAATGACCGCTTCCTGTGCCTGTGTATCCACGATTTCAAACATTCCCGACCTCCTCTAATTGAACACTGAAAATTAGCAATTGCCCCAAACTGTCGCCGGCATCATCGCTGGCAGTCCCTAGAAATTCGTTTCGAACCATTTGCGCATCCTTTCCAGAACGTGCTTGAAAGACCCGTTCTGCATCTTTTCGATTTTTTGCCGCTCATGCTGGGCAACACCCGCCATCAGCAATCCCACCCCGGTGGAATACCTCGGGTTGCGAATGACCTCGGACAAACCCTCGGAATAAGACGGCAAGCCCAACCGCACCGGCATATGGAAAACTTCTTCGCCAAGCTCGACCATGCCCTCCATGGCGCCGCTTCCGCCGGTGATCACCACACCGGACGAGAGCAACTCTTCAAATCCGCTGCGACGTAGTTCAGCCTGTACCAGCGAATACAACTCCTCGACACGCGGCTCGATCACTTCGGCCAGCGTCTGCCGGGATAATGTTCGCGACGGGCGATCACCCACGCCCGGCACCTCGATCATTTCCTTAGGATCGGCAAGTTCCCGGAGCGCACAGCCGTGGTGACGCTTGATTTCCTCTGCATCCTTGGTCGGCGTACGCAACGCCATTGCGATGTCGTTGGTGATCTGGTCGCCGGCGATCGGGATAACCGCGGTATGGCGAATCGCGCCTTGCGTAAAAATGGCCAGATCGCTGGTGCCGCCACCGATATCGAGTAGACAGACTCCGAGATCGCGTTCATCTTCCGACAGCACAGCCATCGATGAAGCCAGCGGTTGCAGCATCAAGTCGTTCACTTCGAGGCCGCAACGGCGAATGCATTTCATGATGTTCTGTGCTGCCGAGACCGCGCCGGTGACGATGTGCACTTTCACCTCGAGGCGCACGCCTGACATTCCGACCGGTTCGCGTACGTCTTCCTGCCCGTCAATGACGAACTCCTGATTGAGCACATGAAGAATTTGCTGGTCAGTCGGAATCGGGATGGCTCGCGCGGTTTCAACAACCCGGTCAACGTCGCTTTGTGCGACCTCGAGGTCCTTGATCGCGACCATCCCATGAGAATTGAAACTGCGAATATGGCTACCGGCGATACCTGTCCACACATCGCGGATCTTGCAATCGGCCATCAGTTCGGCTTCTTCGAGCGCACGCTGGATTGAATTCACCGTTGATTCGATATTCACCACCACGCCTTTCTTCAGGCCTCGTGAAGGCGAACTGCCCATGCCAATGACTTCGTAACCACCTTCCGGGCGCAACTCGGCAACGATCGCAGCGATCTTCGATGTTCCGATATCGAGTGCAACGATCATATTCTTGCTTTCCCGGCCTTTAGAGCGCGGTACTCCGCGATTCCATTCGACTGGTTTCATGCTCGCCTCTCACTTCCCTTCTTAGCACTTGCGCGTACCGCAAATCCGTTCGTGTAGCGCAAATCGATGTAATCAACATCAACGGCCATAGTTCCGACACTGCGCGCATACACAGCGACAAACCGCCCCAATCGCTCGGCCACGTCGTCACGCCCGAGCTCGATAACGGCGCCGTCGCCAAGGCGCAGACGCCACGCCCTGCGCTCGGAAACCTCGACACTCTTGATCCGGCGGCCGATCAGCGCGAGCGACTTGCTGAACCGCCGGAAATTGCGGGTGATCTCCAGTTCGCTTCCCTGCGGCCCCTCGAACACCACCAGACGCTCGTTGCTCGCACCTTCAAAAATCTCTCCGTAACGGTTTACCAGCGCAGTGCTGCCCCAGCGCGCCATGGCGTGGTGCTCCTGCACAGCGAATTCGAGCCGGTTTGGCCAGCGACGCCGGACGTCTACACGGCGCACCCACGGAAGTTTTTCAAATGCAGCCTGCGCACCGCGCAGATCCACCGTGAAAAAAGTCCCTTTCAACTCGTCCTGGGCGATCGTGTCGACCTGCTCTCTGGTGACGTGACTGACGTTGCCGACGACGTCGATTCCCCTGACCGCGAACGCCTCGAAGTTGGCGATGCGCCAGACCAGTGCGATCAGAACCAGGCCGATCGCGGTCAGAAACAACGCGCCGGCCAAGCGGTTCAGGGTTTGTGCGTTATTCCACACGCGCACCCTCCAGTATCCGTACCACCAGTTGATCGAAAGACAGCCCGGCCGCCTTCGCCGCCATCGGCACCAGACTGTGGCCAGTCATGCCCGGCACGGTGTTGACTTCCAGAATCCACGGCTCGCCCCGGGCATCGACCATGACGTCGACCCGCCCCCAGCCACGGCAGCCAATCACCCGGTAGGCATGCACACACATGCTTTTGATCCGGTCTTCCAGGTCCGGATCAATTCCGGACGGACAGAAATACTGAGTCTGGTCCGAGAAATACTTGGCGTTGTAGTCGTAGTTGTGCCCCACTGCCTCGATCCGAACAAGCGGCAGTGACTGCTCTTCCAGAATCGCGGCGGTCAGCTCCGGGCCATCGACAAACTGCTCGGCCAGCACCAACGGGTCGTGCTTTGCGGCATCGACGTATGCCTGCTCGACATTTTTGGCGTCGGTTACCCTGGTCAAACCGATGGTGGACCCTTCACGCGCCGGTTTCACGATCATCGGCAAGCCAAGCGAATTGGCTGTGGCACTGAAATCGGAATCGGCCTCCAGCAACTCGAACCGGGGCGTGGGAATACCTGATGCTTGCCATACGAGCTTGGTGCGCCATTTATCCATTGCCAACGCGCAGGCCATGACACCACTGCCGGTGTATGGCACGCCCATCAGATCGAGCGCGCCCTGTATCGTTCCGTCTTCGCCGTAGCGCCCGTGCAGCACCACGAAAGCCCGGTCAAACTGCTCGTCCGCAAAATCGGACAGACTGCGTTCTCCGGTGTCGAACGCGTGTGCATCGACCCCCTGACGGCGCAGCGCCTCGAACACTGCAGTGCCCGACATCAGCGAAATCTCCCTCTCGGAAGATTTGCCGCCGAGCAGCACTGCCACCTTCCCGAAATCACGCGCACTCACGGCGCCACCTCACCGACTATGCGCACCTCGCGCACCAGATCAACACCGCACTCTCGCTTGACCGTGGTGCGAACCCGCTCGATCAGCGACTCAATATCTTGCGCGCTCGCGCCGCCGGTGTTGACGATGAAATTGGCATGCTTGGAGGAAACCATTGCGCCACCCTGGCGCAGGCCCTTGAGGCCACAGGACTCGATCAGCCGCGCAGCGTGATCGTTTTCCGGGTTGCGAAACACCGAACCTGCATTCGGCATTTCCAGTGGTTGAGCGGCAATGCGCTTTTGCAACAACGCCTTTATCCTCTGCCGGGAGCGGTCACCATCGCCCGGGCGCAAACGCAACCAGGCACCGACGAAAAATTCTTCACCTTTGAAGTCATGAACGACGCTGCGGTATCCAATCCGGAAATCACCCGGTTCGCGCTCGCGCACACGGCCCGCGCGGTCGATCGTGCGAACCCGCGTCACAACATCCCATGTCTCGGTCCCGTAGCAACCGGCATTCATGGCCAACGCCCCGCCGAACGTACCCGGGATCCCCGCAAGAAATTCCGCACCTTCCAGATCGTGCATCGCTGCAAAGCGCGCGACCTTCGGGCTGGCAACACCCGACTGTGCGTAAACTTCCCGATGTCCTTCACGCTCGACCAGTTGCAGCCCCGCCAGCGCGGCATGTGTCAACACCACCGTGCCGCGCAAACCGCCATCGCGCACCAGCAGGTTGCTGCCCAGACCGACAAACACCACTGTGCCCGCTGTCGGAAGTCGGCGCAGGAACACGGCGAGATCATCAACGTCCGCCGGCTTGTAGCACTGATCTGCGCGGCCGCCAACGCGCCAGCTCGTGTGCCGGCGCATTGGTTCGTCAACGCGCAACTCGCCACGGAGTCTGGTCTGGTTAGCTTTGTCGATTTCCGCCATGTACATAATCAGTGCGTCGCCATCTCCGCGCCGGCCACGGCAGCCGGAACGGATCCGATTGAGCCCGCTCCCATCGTCACGACAACATCACCTGGTTTTGCAGTCTCGCGTATTGCGTGCGCCAGTTCGGCAACGTCCTCCACAAATATCGGTTCGACCTTGCCGGCCACGCGGATCGCCCGCACCAGGGCGCGGCCATCAGCGGCCACGATCGGATTCTCGCCGGCCGCATACACTTCGGTTAACAACAGCACGTCGACGGAAGAGAGCACGCGTACGAAATCTTCGAAACAGTCGCGCGTTCGAGTGAAACGATGCGGCTGAAATGCCAGTACGACACGCCGTCCGGGAAAAGCACCACGGACAGCGTCGATGGTTGGTGCGATCTCGGCCGGATGATGCCCATAGTCATCGATCAACGTGAACGACTTGCCATTTCCGAGGGCAATCTCGCCGTAACTCTGGAAGCGTCGACCGACGCCGCGGAAACCCGCCAACGCACGCACGATCGCATCGTCGGGCACGCCGAGCTCTGTGGCGACCGCGATCGTGGCGAGCGCGTTGCGCACGTTGTGTTCACCGGGCATGTTCAAAGTGATGGCAAGCTCCGGCAATTGCGTTTCATCGATTGCGGTCCGGCGTGTGACACGAAACTGCATCTTTGAACCGGAGTGAACGATATCAACCGCACGCACATGTGCCGACTCACTCAACCCGTAGCTCGTCACGGTTTTGGTCATGATCGGCAACAGGCTCCGGACATTCTCATCATCGATGCACAGCACCGCCGTACCATAGAACGGAAGATGTTCGACAAACTCCAGAAACGCCTGGCGCAAGCGGCCGAAATCATGCCCGTAGGTTTCCATGTGATCCGAGTCGATGTTGGTCACTACGGCGACTACCGGCTGAAGATAAAGAAATGACGCATCGGACTCGTCCGCCTCGACGACAATGAATTCACCGGTGCCCAGTTTTGCGTGCGATCCTGCCGCTTCAAGACGGCCTCCGATCACGAACGTCGGGTCCATCCCGGCCTCGGCCAGCACACTTGCGATCAGGCTGGTCGTAGTGGTCTTGCCGTGCGTTCCCGCAACAGCGATTCCCTGCTTGAGGCGCATCAACTCGGCGAGCATCATCGCCCGCGGCACAACCGGGATGCGTTTCGCACGCGCCGCGGCCACTTCGGGGTTATCCGCCTTGACTGCGGTGGAGGTAACGATGACATCAGCGCCGGCAATGTTTTCGCGGGCATGGCCAATATCCACGTGCACGCCGAGCGAGCGCAGATGCGCAACTGCGGCGTTCTCGCTCAGGTCCGAACCGGTGACCTTGAAATCGAGGTTGCGCATGACTTCAGCGATTCCGCTCATCCCGGAACCACCAATTCCGACGAAATGAACATGTTTGACCTTGTGCCTCATCCCGCCATCACCACGCACTGATTGGCTACTTCCGAGGCAGCATCGGGACGTCCGAGCTCTCTTGCCCTGGTCGCCATCTGGCACAGACCCCTGCGGGTGAAACCGGCAATAGCATCAGCCAGGCGACGTGGCGTCAGTTCCCGCTGCGGTATCAACACGGCGGCATCGCGTTCGGCCAGAAAGCGTGCATTTGCCGCCTGGTGATCATCAACAGCGTGCGGCAAGGGCACGAGTATGCTGGCCACGCCGGCGGCAGCGAGCTCGGCAACGGTGATGGCGCCGGCACGGCACACCACCAGGTCAGCGCAGGCGTAGGCGTCCGCCATGTCATCGATAAATGCGACGACTTCGGCTTCGACACCCTGCTCACGGTAGGCGCTGCGCAGCGAATCCAGATGCTGCCGTCCCGACTGGTGAGTGACCTGCGGGCGCGAACTCTCGGGCAGGATCGCCAGTGCCGCCGGCAGTGTTTCGTTCAGCGGTTTTGCGCCGAGGCTTCCGCCAACCACGAGCAAACGCAAGGCACCGGCACGATCAGCGAAACGCGTCTCCGGTTCGGGCAGTTCGTAGATCGCCTTGCGCACCGGATTGCCGGTACAAATTGCACGCTTGAACACGCCGGGGAAACCGGTCAAGAGGCAATCGGCCACAGTGGCGAGCACTTTGTTTGCCATTCCGGCCACCGCATTCTGCTCGTGGACGACCAGAGGGCGAAAGAACAACGCGGCCATCATGCCGCCGGGAAAACTGATGTAGCCACCCATGCCCAGCACCACATCAGGGCGGACCCGGAAAATCACCCTGGCGCTCTGCCAGAACGCGATCAACAGATTCAGCGGCAACAATGCGGCACGCACCAGCCCTTTGCCGCGCAAACCACCGAAGCGGATCCACTCGGTCTGGTAGCCCTGTTCCGGAACAATCTTCGCCTCCATCCCGGCGTGTGAGCCGAGCCAGACGACACGCCAGCCGCGGGACTTGAGGTCATCCGCGACCGCCAGCGCCGGAAAAATGTGTCCGCCAGTACCACCAGCCATGATGAGTATCGTTTTGCTCATGGCTGACCACCTTGATCACTACGCCACAAGTTTTCAGTGCAGACTAATGCGTGCGAAGCACGCGTTATGTCGGAACTAAAAATGTGTCCGCCAGTACCACCAGCCATGATGAGTATCGTTTTGCTCATGGCTGACCACCTTGATCACTACGCCACAAGTTTTCAGTGCAGACTAATGCGTGCGAA
>JASFUE010000110.1:0-9626 GCA_050050435.1 Burkholderiales bacterium
AAGGACAGGACAAAAACTTCGCGGTTATCTCCCATTACCCGCCGCCGGTTGCAGAATTTTTGTGCCAATCGCCGCGGTTACTGGTCTCTGTGGATATTTCTCGCATTGCTGTTGGTAACGCTGCCGGCCGAATTCATTGCCAATGACAAACCGATCGTAGTCAGTTACCAGGGCAGTCTTTACATGCCCATCTTCCGCGCCTATCCGGAAACCGCTTTCGGCGGCACATTCGAAACGCAAGCCGATTATCGCGATCCATACGTCGCGAACAAGATCCACGAGGAAGGATGGATGATCTGGCCTCTGGTGCCCTACAGTTATCGCACGGTTGCATGGGACCTGCCGGTACCGGCGCCCTCCCCCCCAGGCGCGCAGCACTGGCTCGGCACCGACGACCAGGCGCGCGATGTGCTGGCACGCGTGATTTACGGATTCCGCATTTCGGTATTGTTCGGTTTCGTTCTCACCGTCATCAGCGCGATGATTGGCGTTGCCGCCGGTGCGGTACAGGGTTATTTCGGTGGCTGGATCGATTTGCTGGCGCAACGCTTCATTGAAATCTGGGCTGGCATGCCAACGCTGTACCTCCTGATCATCCTGGCCAGCGTAGTGGAGCCGAACTTCTGGTGGTTACTGGGGTTGTTGTTGCTGTTTAGCTGGATGGGGTTTGTCGGCGTGGTACGCGCCGAATTCCTGCGGGCACGCAATTTCGACTACGTTCGCGCTGCCCGTGCGCTCGGCCTCGGAGACCGCATGATCATGCTGCGCCATGTTCTTCCCAATGCCATGGTCGCAACTATCACTTTCATGCCATTCACGCTTGCCGGCTCGGTTACCGTGTTGACATCACTCGATTTCCTGGGCATCGGATTGCCACCGGGCTCACCCTCGCTTGGCGAACTTCTGGCCCAGGGAAAGGCCAACTTGCAGGCACCATGGCTTGCATTGACTGGTTTTTTTGTCATTGCATTGATGTTGAGCCTGCTGATTTTTGTCGGTGAGGCAGTGCGCGATGCGTTTGATCCACGCAAACTTTTCGCTGGCGGCACTGCGCCCGAACCGGGCACGGTACGCCCGGCAAACGAACCTGCAGCGCCAGCGTAATTGCGGATGACTGGCGATGAGTGACAAGCTGCTCGAAATAGACAACCTGGGTGTGCGGTTCCGGCAGGCGGGCCACGCCGTCAATGCAGTCAATGGCGTATCACTGAACGTCGGTAATGGTGAAACTGTCGCGCTGGTTGGCGAGAGCGGCTCGGGGAAATCCGTTACCGCCTTGTCCGTGCTGCAACTGCTGCCTTACCCGACGGCGGCGCACACGGCAAGCAGCTCAATCAAATTCCTCGGCCAGGAGCTGATCGGCGCAAAGCCGGCAGCGCTGCAGCAGGTCAGAGGCAATCGGATTTCGATGATATTCCAGGAACCGATGACCTCGCTCAACCCGCTGCATATCGTCGAGAAACAGATCTGCGAAGTGCTCATCGTTCACAAGGGTATGTCGCCGAAAGCGGCCAGGGCGCGTGCGCTGGAATTGCTGGAACTGGTGCACATTCCACAGCCCGAGCAACGCCTCAAGGTCTATCCGCATCAACTCTCTGGCGGACAACGCCAGCGCGTCATGATTGCCATGGCGCTCGCAAATGAACCAGACTTGCTCATCGCCGATGAACCGACAACGGCAGTCGACGTGACGGTGCAGGCCCAGTTGCTGGAATTGCTCGAAGAGCTGCGCTCGCGCCTGAGCATGTCAATGCTGCTGATCACGCACGACCTCAGAATCGTGCGCAAGATGGCCGACCGCGTATACGTGATGTACGCTGGCGAAGTCGTTGAATCAGGCGCAGTCAAGCGCGTTTTCGATCAACCGCAACACCCCTATACACAACGCTTGCTGGCGGCCCAGCCCGGAGGCAACCCGGCGCCAGTGGAGACGCACGCGCCGATAGTCATGCAGGGCCAGGGCGTCAAGGTCTGGTTTCCAATCCGCCGAGGCGTCCTGCGACGCACCATTGGACACGTCAAGGCAGTCGACGGAATCGATGTCAGCGTGCGTGAAGGACAAACTGTCGGCGTCGTGGGTGAGAGCGGATCGGGCAAGACCACGCTGGGTCTGGCGTTGTTACGGCTGCAACAAAGCGACGGGCGCATCGAATTTTGCGGACGCGAAATCCAGTCGCTGCGTGCCAAGCCGCTGCGCCCGCTACGGCGCGAGATGCAGATCGTTTTTCAGGATCCGTTCGGCAGCCTGAGCCCGCGCCTGTCGGTCAGCCAGATCGTCGGCGAGGGAATCGAGGTTCATCACCTGGCGGACTCTCCCGCCGAACGTGAACGGCTCATTGTTGATGCGCTCAAGGAGGTCGGCATCGACCCCAGCAGCCGTAACCGCTATCCGCATGAGTTCTCCGGCGGGCAACGCCAACGCATCGCCATTGCCCGCGCCATGGTTCTTAAACCGCGCTTTGTGGTACTCGACGAACCGACCTCGGCGCTGGATATGTCAGTGCAGGCGCAGATCGTGGACCTGCTACGCGATTTGCAGCAACGTCACCGACTGGCATATCTTTTCATCAGTCACGACCTGAGCGTTGTTCGCGCGCTCAGCGATGAGGTAATTGTCATGCGTGACGGGCAACTGGTTGAGCGCGGGTCGGCAAAACAGATTTTCGGTCACCCGCGCGAGGATTACACTCGCGCACTATTGTCGGCGGCATTCGACATCGAACTTGCCGCAGGCGTCGCTGGTGGTAGCTGAGCCCCGATCGACGCTTCTCCGCGGCAATGCCGCTTCAGTTTTGTCTTTTCCCTGTCAATAACCTAGCAACCAGAGGCACGCATATCGGTGCCCGGAAACTGCGAGGCCAGTTCGACCAGTCGCGTCGATTCCAGCGGAGTGGGTGAGCGGATGGTCAAGGTCGTTTGCATGACACGCTGCTCACGTGCTCCAACCTCGGCCGTGCGCACGCCTTTGTCGACGAGTTTGGCGAGGTAGGTGCGTGCGCCTTCTTCTTCCCGGAATGCGCCAAGTGAAATCGCGTAGCGCCAGCGACCAGCCTCGGTGAGCTTGATAAAGTCAGTGATACCCAGATCCACCAACTCCTGCGCCTTGCGATCCATCGCGGCGCGCGAACCCTGGGGCGGCATGAATACCCACCAGTTCGCCGTGACCTGTTCTTTGCGTGCCGTGACCCGGTCCGCCAGCGCCATCGACGACATCGCTTCGCTAACCCGCCTCAGTTCGAGGTCGCCGAAACTGCCCCACTTCAGGCATGCGGTCGGCTCGGATGCTTTGCGGCCCGCTGTTGGAATGACCGGTGCAGGTATGACGCGAATCTTGTCGGCATTCATCTGAAAATCGACAATGTTCGCATCAGGATGCGGGCGGGTAGTCTGAAGATAGGCATACGCTGCCAGAGCGGCATTGACCAGCAACAATAAAAAGAAGAGCCACTTCATCAGCTGATCCGCTTCGCCATTAACCGGGTGAATAGATGCGCATGGTCACGATAATGAGGGCTGCACCGCTGATTCACCGATACGTACCAGGCCTTGCATCACCAAACGCTCATGCAATTGCAGAGCATCTCCGCAATGGGACACGAAAGTCGGTGCCGCACCGCCAGTTGCGACGACACTGACCTTGTCATAGCCGGCTTGCTGCATCTGCGCGCGCATGTGTTCAATTGCCCCGCAAGTCGCGCGAACGGCGCCGGTTGTCATCGCATCCTTCGTGGAATGCGGGAACGCCACCACTTCACCACGCTCCATGCCAAGCCGCGCGGTCTTGCGCGAAAGCAGTGTGTGCATCATGTCCAACCCGGGCAAGATCAGACCACCCAGAAATCCGCCTTCGCCAGTCAGCGCGTCAATCGTTGTCGCCGTTCCCATGTTCAGCACAATGCAGTTGCCGGGCACAAGGGCATGCGCCCCGATCAATGCCGCCCACCGGTCCGCTCCGAGCTGCTCCGGGTTATCGTACGAACTGCGCACTCCGCATTGCTGTGCCACTGCCTTGACCATGATTGGCGATAATCCCCAGCGCTTGCAGCCACTCCTGAGAAAGGCTTCGACCGTATCGCCCGCGACATTGGCGATGACCACCGCGTCAGGCGCTGCCAGCGATGTCCACTGCTCATCGAGCAGCTGCGGCGAATCCGTGGCAAAACGCCCTTCCGAGACAAAGGCCGCGCTTTCGTGCAGCGCCCACTTTATGCGGGAATTTCCTGCATCAACGGCAAGGATACGGTTAATTGGTCGCAACACTCATGTCCCGTAAGTCCCGGGTTCGGCCCGTGAGAGGCACTCGAACCGACCTGCGTTCGTGCGCAACTGACCGGCGAACCGGAGATTTCGGTGGCACGCCATGTCGTTAATTCACCCCGGCACGCAGGGACACTTCGCCCGAGAGAAACAGGCGCGTTCCATCCGTCGTATGCAACAGCAATGCTCCGTTTTCATCCACTCCAATTACCTTTCCAGCCAGCTGCGCACCATTACTCGACTGGATCGTCACTATTTTATCTTGGTAGGCATGCGCGCGTTCCCACTGCTGTCGAAAAGCGCTAAATCCGTCGCGGGAAAACTGTCCGAGCATCTCGTCCAGGTCCGATAACAGGCAGGCCAGGAGTTCGTTGCGCCCGATTTGCAGCCCGGCACCTGCAAGATCTACGGCCGGCTGATCGATCCGCTCGGCAACCCCCGGGGGGAGCCGCAGGTTCAACCCAATGCCAATAACCGCCGCCAACCCTTGCGCATGGCCAGCGGTTGTTTCGATCAGGATTCCACCGAGCTTCCGCTGTTGCCACAGGACGTCGTTGGGCCATTTGAGTTGCACGCCCTGCAGCCCCAGCTTCCCCATCGTGCGCACGATGGATACACCGACTGCAAGTGGCAATCCGGAAATCGCGGCTGGTCCCGCATCAAAACGCCATAGCAGCGAAAACGTGAGCGTACCGCCGGGCGCGGAAAACCACTTGCGCTGGCGCCGCCCGCGGCCGGCGGTTTGCACCTCTGCGACACGGACCAGGCCGCTTCGTGCCCCCGCCCGCGCGCGCGACATCAGATCCTCGTTGGTCGAACCGGTCTGGTCCACGATGTCCAGGCAAAAAATTCCCGCCTGCTGCCCGAGGCGGCGCTCGATCTGTAGCGCGTTCAGAGCGGAAAACGGCGTGATCAGTTTACAGCCTGCATGCCCCTGCTCTTCGAGCTCGAATCCTGCTGTACGCAAATCCTCCAGCGCCGCCGACACCGCCGCAAAAGACACGCCGAGCGTGCGCGCGATTTCGTTCGTGCTGTGCGCGCGCCCATCAGACAACAGGCGCAGCAGCGCAATGACAGATATCGACATAACTTGATAAAAGCAACCCGTTGGCCGCAGACTATACCCGAGGGGGTTTGTGCTCGCATGTTGATTCCGGTCAATACATCGATATGCGGACCGACCAGGATACTGTGTGTCTGTAATTCAAAGTGGAGGGGGTCATGTACAAACACATTCTGATACCGACAGATGGATCAGAACTGTCTCGCCTGGTAGTACGCGAAGGCATTGCATTGGCAAAAACCTTGGGGGCAAAGGTGACCGGATTCTATTCACCAGAGCAATACGAAGTTCTGGCCTATGGAGAATATTTCCCGCCCGACCTGATATCCAAGGGCGAGTGGAACAAGCGCAACAAACAAGCCGCTGAAAAGTACCTGGCACCTCTGGAAAAGGCGGCCAAGACGGCAAACGTTCCTTACGAGGGATACTACAGGGACGGCATTGCGCCCTGGCAGGCGATTATCGACGCGGCAAAAAAGAAGAAGTGCGACCTGATATTCATGGCCTCCCATGGGCGTACCGGCATTACGAGTCTGGTGCTGGGGAGCCAGGCAGCGAAAGTACTGTCGCATTCACCAATCCCGGTACTGATTCATAAGGTGCAGGAGAAGAAGAAGAAATAGCGCAAGATCCTGCTCCCGCTATGCCATGTCCTCGTGGAGACGCCGAAAGTGTCGCCGATCGGAGACAAGTCGCGGATTAATTTGAAATTTTTTTCGCTCGCGCGTTCACTTTCGAATTCGCTGGATTTATCATTTGAACACTGAAGCAATCGCTTCAGAGTCATCTCGAATAATCAGATTGGCGCGGGAGTGCACGATGAAAAAACTGCTTTTTCCGATGATCGCGATGGTCATCGCATTGACGTCCGGTGCTGCGCATGCGCAATCGACCGGACAACTGATGTTTGGAGGCAAGGCCGGATTTGCCAAACCACAGGGTTCGGACAATGACGCGGGATTCAATATTGCGGGTGTGCTCGGCAAGCAGATCCAGAACAACGTCTATTGGGAGGCAGAACTGAGCCTGGGCATCATTGATGGTGAAGTCGGAAACAACTCCGACTGGAGCATCAATTCAATCGCCGGTTACGGTGTTTACCGCACTGATGGCGACGTCCATCTGAAGGCCAAAGTGGGTGTTGCTTACTGGGATGATGACTATGATGATGACACCAGTCTCACTGCTGGGATCGGCATCGGTATACGGACAGGTCGAGGCGTAATCGATGTTGAGTACACTCAGATCAACTCACGCGTTGACTATATTACTGTGGGCTATTTGTACAATTTCTAGTAGCCCGCCCTCCAAAAAAAACGCGCAACATTAGTCGCGCGTTTTTTTGTTGCGATCGACCAATGCCGGTCAAGTCATCGTGCCACCACGGGTTTCGACATAAATCGCATAAAGCGAGGTCGATCCGGTCATGAACAAGCGGTTGCGCTTGCTGCCGCCGAAACACAGATTGGAAACAATCTCCGGCATGCGGATCTGGCCGATGCGGGTGCCATCTGGCGCAAAGCAGTGTACGCCATCGTAGCCGTCGCCGACCCAGCCCATCCCGGCCCAGACATTACCATCCTCGTCACAACGGATTCCGTCCGCAAACCCGATCTTGCCATTCATCTCCATATTGGAAAATACACGCGGGTTGCGCAAACGCCGGCCGCTGTCCACATCGTAGACCCAGATTACACTCTTGGCATTCTTGTAGTGAGATAACCCCGTATCCGCGACATACGCTTTCTTGAAGTCCGGGGAAAAGCAAATGCCATTGGGTTTGAACGGTTCATCGGCCACCTTGATTGCCTTGCCGGGCTGATCGACGCGATAGATCGCCTCTTTCTGGACAGGCTGGGGCGAACCGGTATTCAGCCTGTGTCCTTCGTAATTCATCAGGCCGCCGTAACCCGGGTCGGTGAAGTACATCCATCCGTCCGGGTGGCACGCTGCATCGTTGGGCGCGTTGAATCCCTTGCCATTCGCCTGGTCGGCCATGACCGTCATCGAACCGTCGTACTCATAGCGAACGACACGGCGGTTTCCATGCTCACATGAAATCTGGCGACCGACATAGTCGAAGGTGTTGCCGTTGGAGTTACCCGACGGGTATCGGAACTGGCGTGAGACGTGGCCGTCTTCCTCGATCCAGCGCAACTGCTCGTTGCTCGGAATATCGCTCCAGACAAGATAACGTCCAACGCCATTCCACGCCGGTCCTTCCGCCCACAATGTGCCACGATACAAACGCAGAATCGGGGTGTTTCCGAGCTTGTACTTGAACCGCTTATCCAGCACGATCACATCCGGGTTGGGATAGCGTGCAATCGGCCCGTCCGGGTCATACTGGTCGATGAAGTTTCGCGCAAAAGCCTGCGGCGCCATTGCCGTGAGGGCTGCAATACCACTGGCCTTGCGCAGAAAGCTTCGCCTGGTTTTTTCGTCATGCTGCTTCTCTGGCGGCTTGGACAAATCAATGAATTCATGCTCCTGAATACGTGCCATTGTTTCCTCCTTCACTTTGTAGGCTGACATTGTTGCCAGCCGGTTTATTTGTGTATTGCAGCGACAGCCCCTGACGATCACGCCTGTTTCCATACGCCGCGCCATCGGGCCGAGAACATCCCGGTCGAAGGTGAGCACGCACGTCGACCGGCCTACCGAGGAAGCACTTGTTGCTGCAGCGCACGCTCATCCATCGGGCATTGCACCCGGCGTCATCTGGCGTACCCTCCCGGGCATGCGTTGATGCCAGCGCTACCGCCCTTGCACTACCTCTCGCACGCCTATTCTCCTAGACGCACTGATTCGAGGCAATAGCGGTGGCAAGAATGCCGATTGCGTAGCCTGGTCTCACGCGCTATCGTCGGTTCTCCGGGTCATCAGGAGATCATCATGAAATTCGTCGGTCAGTTGCTGGGGCATCACCTGCAGCGCTACCCATTGATGCAGCTCGATGATATCTACAAACTTCTGCAACAATCCGCGCTCGGCGCCGGTCACGCGCTCGATGACGTTATGGCATTGCGGGAGACTTTCGACAATGAAATCGCGTCCATGGGCAGCGGCCCCGAAGAACCCGTGGCGGACGCGATTTCACCCGACGGGCGACTGGCGCGAATTCATATGCGCCCTTATCTCGAAGCAGGCCACAATGCACACGCGCTGTTCGACGCGTTTGTGCAAACAGCACATGACTACCCTGCCGCACCGGACAAGCTGGTGAAATTCTGCGGTTGCGTTGCTGACCTGGCTGCGACCGGTGGTATCACATTTGATCAGGCCGAGGTCGCCCAGTACTTTGCGAAGCTCGCGCGTGAAAACTATCCGATCGTCCGTCACTCGGCGACATTTCGCAAAGCCTACAAACCGGCCTATCGGATTGTGTGCCTTGATTTCCTTCCGGCTGTAGAACCGACCAGCCCGTCATAAATCCTCCGCTCGATCAAGATTAACAATGACACAGAAACAAACCCGGCCATTGCGGGTAGCTGACATTCAGGCGCAACCCGTTTCATTCCCGGTTGACCCCAAGGATAGCGTCACGCTCGGTGTCGGACGCACCGTCAAGCGCGATGCCGTTATTGTGAAAGTCGTCACCGACGAGGGCCTGACCGGATGGGGGGAAGCCCATCACGGGCGCTGCCCGGGTGCGGTTGCGCATATCGTCAATACCACGCTCAAGTCCATTGTCATGGGCTGTGATGCTCACGACGTGACCGGGATCTGGGACCAAATGTACCGGCGACAACTGGCAAGCCATGGAATGGGCGCCGGTGCCTGCCTCGCCATTTCCGGTATCGACATGGCACTGTGGGATATTCGTGCCAGGGCACTCGGTGTTCCACTGTATCGCTTACTGGGTGGATCGTCCCGGCCGATTCGCGCATATGCCGGCGGGGTATCGCTTGGCTACCAGGACCCGCAATCGCTGGTAGAAGAAGCACGAGCGCATGTGGAACACGGCTACCGGGCCGTCAAACTGCGTATCGGCGATTCCGTGGCCAATGATCTGCAAAGGGTCGCTGCGATCAGGAAAGCGTTCGGCGATGACCTGGTCATCCTCACCGACGCCAACACGGCCTACACACTGGACGATGCGCGTGAGGCCATGCCGGCACTGGAATCCTTTGCGGTAGGCTGGCTGGAGGAACCGTTTCCGGCACACGATTACCGCAGCTATCGTGAAGCGCGTAAATACAGCCACCTTCCCCTGGCAGCGGGCGAAAACCATTACACGCGTTTCGAATTCGACCGGGTCATCGAGGACGGCAGCATTACCATTTTGCAGCCCGATCTTTCGAAA
>JASFUE010000111.1:0-9529 GCA_050050435.1 Burkholderiales bacterium
TCGTTGGCCGATATTTCATCAACGGTGATCTGCAGCATGGCTGACTGTAACTGTGGCGAGAGTTGGTCGAGCATCTGCATCTGCTGGAGCATGGATTCGAGTGAAACAATGCGCTTGCCTTCGCCTCTGGCGCGTTGCGAGAAATGCGTTTCCAACCCCTGCTGGGCACTGTAGCCGAGCTTTGCGTATTCGAGATTGGTCAGAGTGAGCATCAGCATATACGGTTTCATCTGAGCCAGTTGTTCGAACTGCAGACCATATCCCGCGGACACGTTCATGACGCTTTGCAGCAGCGCCGGATCCAGGTGATTCGCGACATTGTCCGGTGGTGTGTACATTGAGGACATGACCGCAGCGATTGCTTCCTGCTCATTGGCGGGATCGACCTCGAGTGCCAGGGTGTCGGATTTTTCAAAAGCGGACTGGACCGCCGCGGGCAACGGGTAGAAATCCGCTTTACCGACATGGATCGTCCCGAACAGGTAAACGCGGCTCTCTCCAGAGCGCACCTCCCAAAGGGGCGGGTTGTAGGCAGATTGTGCCCATGCAGAGCAGGACGCAACCAACAAAGCCGTCGTCGCCAGAAGCCGACGCAATACGGGTCTTGCGACACAAATCATTTGAAACTCTCCTTGTAACCGGTGCCCGTGAAATCCCGCGGATTGGGCTGGCGGGTGGGGGAACGGGCACTCCGGTGGCTGTTATGCCCGGTTGCGGGAATATGATGAGCGGATTCATGCAATATCAGGGCCGGAATCAGTCCGTATAATCGCTGTCTGATCTGCATTCCCGGAGCGCCAGACGAATGGACGAGCAACTCAAGTTAGCCGCACTTGACTATCACCGTAACCCCGTGCCGGGAAAGCTTTCGGTTACCCCAACGAAGGGGTTGACGAACCAGCGCGATCTCGCGCTCGCCTATTCGCCAGGTGTGGCGGCTGCCTGCGAAGAAATTGTCGAGGACGCATCGACAGCGCCCCTTTACACGAGCCGGGCGAATCTGATCGGCGTGATCACCAATGGCACAGCAGTGCTCGGGCTTGGCGCCATTGGCCCGCTTGCTTCCAAGCCGGTCATGGAAGGCAAGGCCGTGCTGTTCAAGAAGTTCGCCGGAATCGATGTTTTCGACATCGAAATCAACGAGCGTGACCCTGACAAACTCATCGACATTATCGCCAGCCTGGAGCCGACATTCGGTGGCATCAATCTGGAGGACATCAAGGCGCCCGAGTGTTTTCAGGTCGAGCGCGAACTCAGGCAGCGCATGCGCATACCGGTGTTCCATGACGATCAGCACGGAACAGCCATCATCGTGGCGGCCGCGATCAGCAATGGCCTGAAGGTCGTCGGCAAGCAGCTCGAATCGGCGCGGCTGGTGGCGTCGGGCGCGGGTGCGGCAGCACTGGCCTGCCTTGACCTGCTGGTCACCCTGGGTATGCCGATGGAAAACATTACCGTTACCGACATCAAGGGTGTCGTCTACAAGGGCCGCACCGAAGAAATGGACGATAACAAGGCGCGCTATGCGAAAGACACCGGTGTGCGCACCTTGTCCGAGGCCATCGAAGGCGCCGATATTTTTCTTGGCTTGTCTGCGGCCGGCGTGCTCAGGCCCGAGATGGTGAAGAAGATGGCCGACAAACCGCTGATTCTGGCATTGGCGAATCCGGAGCCGGAGATCCGGCCAGACGTGGCCAGGCAGGCGCGTGACGATATCGTGATTGCTACCGGGCGCTCGGATTTTCCGAACCAGGTCAACAATGTCCTGTGTTTTCCGTTTATTTTTCGCGGCGCGCTGGACGTCGGCGCGACGACGATCAACGAGGAGATGAAACTGGCGGCAGTCGAATCGATTGCTGCGCTCGCCCAGGCCGAGCAATCCGACGTTGTTGCCATGGCGTACGGCAATCAGGAAATGCAATTTGGCGCCGAGTATCTTATTCCCAAGCCGTTTGATCCACGGCTGATTGTCACCATTGCCCCGGCCGTCGCCCGTGCTGCCATGGAAAGCGGTGTCGCCACGCGCCCGATCGAGGATTTTTCTGCTTACCGTGACAAGTTGATCCAGTTCGTCTACCACTCCGGCCTGATCATGAAGCCGGTGTTTTCCGCCGCAAAGGCGAATCCGAAAAAAGTGGTCTATTGCGAAGGTGAGGACGAACGCGTATTGCGCGCGGTACAGGTTGTCGTTGACGAAGGTCTGGCTCGCCCGGTTGTGATTGCGCGGCCCGAGGTCTTGTTGCCGCGAATCGAAAAGTATGGTTTGCGCATAAAGCCGGATCGTGACTTCGACCTGGTCAATCCCAACAGCGATACGCGTTTCCGCGATTACTGGCAGGACTATTACCAGATGATGCAGCGCAAGGGCGTGTCGGAAGATTACGCCAAACGGGAAGTATCACGGCGCACCACCCTGATGGGTGCGCTGATGGTGCGCAACGGTGATGCCGATGCGATGATCTGCGGGACGATTGCGCAGTTTTCGCTACACCTTCAGTATATTTCGGACGTCATTGGCCTGCGCCCCGGGGTCGACCGGTTTGCAGCGATGAACATGCTGATCTTGCCGGGCAAAACGATCTTCATCTGTGACACCTACGTGAACAAGAACCCGGGTGCTGCCGAGATTGCCGAGATCACCATGCTCGCCGCCGAGGAAGTACAGCGTTTTGGCCTCGTTCCCAATATCGCGCTGCTGTCGCATTCCAATTTCGGTTCATCGCGTGATGAGTCTGCGGTGAAGATGAGTCGCGCACGGGAGATTCTGCAAGAGCGCGCGCCCCACCTTCAGGTCGAGGGTGAGATGCACGGTGATGCCGCCCTGGACGAAGCGATCAGAATGCGTATCTTCCCCAATTCCCGCATCAGCGGTGAAGCGAATTTGTTGATCATGCCTAACCTGGACGCGGCGAATATCGCTTTCAACCTGTTGAAAGTTACTGCCGGGGAAGGCATTACCATCGGACCGATCCTGCTCGGAGCGAAGAAGCCGGTTCACATCCTTACGCCGACGGCGACGGTGCGACGGCTGGTTAACATGGCGGCACTGTGTTCGGTTGACGCGGCCTCGCAGCGCTAGGACAACCGTAGCGTCTGGCAAGAGCAGCAATGGAGGTGCCTGATGGCGATAATTGACAAGCGCGTCGCGGTGGTGACCGGCGGCAACAAGGGAATCGGATTTGAAATCTGCAGACAGCTCGCGGAGCGCGGTCTGCGCGTTATCCTGACCAGTCGTGATGTCGGGCGAGGGGAAGAAGCCTGCAAGAAACTCGGCGCGACCAGTGCCGATGTGGTCTTCCGGCAGCTTGACGTTACCAGCGATGACAGCGTTGCGCGGCTGGTGCGTTATCTGGACAGCGAGCAATCCCGGGTTGATGTGCTGGTGAACAACGCCGGTATCATGATTGATACGCCGGGAACGGGTGTGCTCGAAACATCGCTGGAGGTTTTCCGTAGTACGCTGGAAACAAATTTTTTTGGCGCGCTGCGCCTGTGTCAGGCGATCGCGCCTGTTATGCAGCGCGGCCATTACGGCAGAATCGTCAACGTGTCGAGCGGGCTCGGGCAGCTGGAGCAAATGGGTGATGGCACAGCGGCCTACCGAGCCTCCAAGGCGGCGCTCAATGCGTTGACGCGAATGGTTTCGGCTGCAGTCAGTGCGGATGACATTCTGGTCAATTCAATGTGCCCTGGCTGGGTACGCACCGACCTGGGTGGTCCGAATGCCGCGAGAAGCCCTGAAAAGGGTGCCGAGACGGCGGTCTGGCTGGCGATGCTGCCGCATGGCGGTCCGAGCGGCGGCTTCTTCCGCGACAAGCAAGCCATTCCCTGGTAGCACGTCCCGGAGCGCACGGTACTCCAGAGCACGCTTGACGCGGTGTTGGCCTCACCGGGCGCCAGGTCCTGACACCGTTTGCAAATCGAGGTGAAAAAAATGGTTCAGACGAGAATCGAACGTGACACACTCGGGGAAGTCCAGGTTGCGTCGCAGTGCCTGTGGGGCGCGCAGACGCAACGCGGCCTGGAGCATTTCCGTATTTCCGGCGAGCGAATGCCTGCCGAGTTGCTGTTGGCGCTGGCGCAGGTTAAACGTGCGTGCGCCCTGGTCAATGTTGAACTCGGGTTACTCGACGAACGGATCGGCCAGGCGATCGTGACTGCGACCGATGAAGTTATCTCCAATGCGCACGATGACGAATTCCCGCTGGTGGTCTGGCAAACCGGGTCGGGAACGCAGACCAACATGAACATGAATGAAGTGCTGGCCAATCGTGCATCGGAGTTGCTCGGGGGCGAGCGTGGCGAGCGTCGCCTGGTTCATCCCAATGACCATGTCAATCTCGGACAATCGTCCAACGACGTCTTTCCAACGGCGATGCATGTCGCCGCCGTGCAGGCGATCGAAACGCGGTTGCGCCCGGCACTGACGCGGTTGCGCGAATCCTTGTCTGGCAAGGCCGTGGATTTTTCCGCCATCGTCAAGATCGGGCGAACGCATCTGCAGGACGCTGTACCGCTTACACTGGGTCAGGAGTTTTCCGGTTACGCGGCGCAAATTGACGCTGCGCTGGGCCGGATCGAGGCGGTATTGCCCGGGCTGCGGCAGCTGGCAATTGGCGGCACAGCCGTGGGCACCGGTTTGAATACACATCCGCAATTCGGGGCAAGGGTTGCGCAGTCCCTGTCGAGCGTAATTGGCACGGCGTTTGTTTCCGCACCCAACAAGTTTGAAGCACTTGCAGCGAGTGACGCAGTGGTGTTTGCCCACGGCAGTCTGAAAACAACGGCGGCGTCGCTGATGAAGATCGCCAATGACGTCCGCTGGCTTGCTTCCGGGCCACGGTGTGGAATCAGTGAACTGGGCATCCCGGCCAACGAGCCGGGAAGCTCGATCATGCCGGGCAAAGTCAACCCGACACAGTCCGAAGCACTGACGATGTTATGTTGCCAGGTATTGGGGAATGACGTGGCCATCAATGCTGGCGGTGCCATGGGCAATTTCGAACTCAATGTTTTCCGTCCGTTGCTGGCGCACAATCTGATGCAAAGCCTGAGACTGCTGGCAGACGGTGTCGATAGTTTCCGCGCACATTGTGTCGAAGGTATCGAAGCGAACAGGGAACGCATTGCCGAACTGGTCGATCGCTCCCTGATGCTGGTCACAGCGCTCAGTCCGCATATCGGCTATGACAAGTCAGCAGAAATCGCAAAGAAGGCGTATCGCGAGGGCCTGACGCTCAAAGCCGCTGCGGTTGATCTGGGTTATGTCTCAGCGCAGCAGTTTGACGAGTGGGTAAGACCGCAGGACATGGTTGGCGATCCGGCAGACGGCCAACCGCGCTGAAGCGCGGCTTTCCAGTCAACCTCGCTTCCGGGGGCGGATTGCAGCTATTCGTTTGTCGGTGTCTTTTCCAGCGATTCCAGTGGCACCGTTTCCCAGTCGAACTCGCCGGACGATTCCTTCAGCCCGGCCGCGCGGCGGGCGCTGTTGATCAGTTTCATCGCCACCTCTTCGTCTTGCACCCAGCAGTGGCGCCTTGCCTGCAGGACCTTGTCGGCAATTTGCTGGTTTTGCGCAGATGTCAGTTTCACACCGGCCAGGTCGTCAGCGAGAATTCGCATTTCGCTCTGGCAACCAGCGTGGGCGTTTGAAATGAAAGAAATCAACAAGGCGCCCACTGCCGCCACTGCAGGTAGCGACCCGTGGATGACTGTGCCGGGATGGTTGCGGTACATCAATCGTTACCTTCGGTACTCGATGTTGGCGCGGATAGTGCAACGGATTGGCTGTGAAAAGAATGGAACCGGGCACCGTCCCGGATATCCAAGAACTTGAGCCGGGTCGATCGCGTTGCTAGCTCGACCATGGTATTAGAATACACCCATCGACATGAATAGCGCATTGGTGCCTTTAATTTCAACTGATACGGCCCTGGACCGCAGGTGGCTTGCCGAGCGGCTGGCTCGCCAACCGGGCGACCCGCCCGGCAACGAATTGCCGCTATTTGTGCATCCGCCGGAACGCAAGCCGATACCGGCCGCGGTACTCGTTCCGGTGATCAATCGCGCCGAGGGTCCAACCCTGATGTTTACGCAGCGCACCTCTCATCTCCACGATCATGCCGGCCAGATCAGTTTTCCGGGCGGGCGAGTGGAAGAGCGCGATGACACCAGGGAGGCAACCGCTTTGCGCGAAGCTGAGGAAGAAACCGGACTGGAGCGCAATCGCGTCGAAATCATTGGCCGGCTTCCCGACTACGACATCATGACCGGGTTTCGCGTGACGCCCGTTGTTGGTTGGGTCGAACCGCCCTTTGAGGCGCGCCCGGACCCGTTCGAGGTGGAGACGATATTCGAGGTCCCGTTGCAGTTCTTTCTTGACCCGACCAATCATCAGGCGCATTCGAAAGACGTCAACGGTTACAGGCGCCACTATTATGCGATGCCCTATGAGGACTACTACATCTGGGGCGCGACTGCCGGCATGTTGCGCATGCTCTATCACGCCCTCGTCAATAGCGGCTGATGAGCAAAGGCAAGGCGCCAGTGACGCCCGCGGTTCGTGTATTGCGAGAGCACAAGATCCAGTTTACCGACCACCTCTATGCGTACGAAGAGCACGGTGGCACCGCTGTCTCGGCGCGCGAGCTGGGAGTGGACGAGCATGCCGTGATCAAGACGCTGATCATGGAGGACAATGCAAAAAATCCACTGGTTGTTCTGATGCATGGTGACCTGAAAGTCTCTGCGAAGGAATTGGCGCGCGTCATCGGCGTGAAATCAGTGTCGCCATGTTCTGCACAAACGGCGAACCGGCATTCCGGTTATCTGGTTGGCGGCACCTCACCGTTTGGAACGCGCAAGAAAATGCCTGTTTACCTTGAAAAATCCATACTTGACCTGGAGCGTATCTACATCAACGGCGGCAAACGCGGCTACCTCGTTGGCTTGTCTGCACAAGACGTTGTGCGCATCGTTAATCCCGAACTGGTTCAGGTCGGTATCGCCAATGAATGATCAGCACCGGTAATCGCGAGGCTGGAAGGTGATCGTAGAAATGTCTGCGCTGATCGTGGTTTTGCTTGCTGGCTGGTTCTGGGCGGACAGTATGCGTGCGCGGGAAGCCGCATTGAGTGCGGGGCGTCGCGCGTGTGAAGCCGAGGGAGTGCAGTTTCTCGACTGGACGGTGTCAGTAGCGAAGATGCGAATCGGCCGGGCCTCCGATGGCCGGTTGCGTATCGGCCGTATCTACGAGTTTGAATTCAGTGATAACGGCAATAACCGCCTGAAAGGCTCGATCACGTTGCTCGGAACGCAACTGATTTCCCTGTACCTTTCACCGGGGGAAGATGCCGCGACAGGCATCGCGCATCTTCATTAATGCGCTGACTGGTAACTAAGGAACAGTTGGTCCACGCCCGGTCCAGCATTGTTCTGGCAGCGTGCCGAATGGTTTCAGGTTGCGCCGTCAAAGAAATCGACTTCGCCTGTTTCCAGCGAATATTCCGCGCCCACGACGGTGAGGCGACCGATCAGGATCAGCTGCTCGAGGATTTGTGAGCCGTGCCGCAGATGATTGGCTGACGTGCGGATATTGGCCCTGACGGCATGGTGCATCAGTGTCGTCGGAGATTTTGCGAGTTCTGTCTCGAGCAGGGGTTCGACCGCCGGGCGCACCCGGTCGACAATAGAGCGCAGGTTGGGCGATTGGTCGCGTGACGGGCGTCCAAGCTCTTCGAGTGTTGCCTGTATGGCGCCGCACATCGAGTGGCCGAGTACGACGACGAGCTGTGTGCCGAATCGTTCCGCGGCAAACTCAACGCTGCCAACCTGGGATGGCGCAACCACGTTTCCAGCAACACGAATCACGAACAGGTCGCCTACACCCTGGTCAAAGACCAGCTCGGCAGGCACCCGTGAATCGGAGCAGCCAAGAATAATGGCGAATGGCGCCTGACCCGAGACGAGTTGGTCACGCCGCATCTGGCTGGTCAATGTCTCCAGGCTGCGTACGCCCGAGACGAAACGATGATTTCCTTCGCGAAGGCGGTCGAGTGCTTCCTGGGCTGGGATCATTGGTTTGACGTCTCTTTTGAAATTTTTTTGCGGGTTCGGTCTTATGTGCTCTTCGCTTGAAGCAGCATTCTTTGAGGAACCGAAATCTCGATTCCTTCTTCATCAAATCGATTCTTGATTCGCCGCAACAGTTCGCGCCGCGTCTGGAAGATTTTATCCGGCTGTGTTTGTACAAACGTCTTGATGATCATGCCGTACTCGGTAAACTTGTCGACGCCCAGCATCACCGGATCATCGGTGACCCAACCATTGAACTCCGGATCGGTGCGAAATTCCTCTTCGACCTCCCGGATCACCGTCATGACGCGATCTGCGTCTTCCTTGAAGCCTACTGGTATTTCCAGAACGGCTCTACCCCATACGTAGGTGCGATTGGTTACCGATTTGATTTCGCCGTTGGGAATGAAATGTACGCGTCCTTCGAGATCGCGAAGAACTGTGGTGCGCATATTGACCTTTTCCACAATTCCAGTGACTGCGCCGACGGTGATCAAATCGCCGAGCTCATATTGGTCTTCGAGCACAATCATGAATCCGGCGAAGTAGTCGCGCATCAGATTTTGTGCGCCGAAGGCGAACGCCACACCCAGAATAGCGGCCCCGCCGAGCACTGTCTTGATGTCGACTCCCGCTTCCTGGAACGCCAGCAGGGTTGCAGCGACGATGATGATCAAGGTCGACGCACTCTGGAAACTCAAGGCAAGCGTATCCGCCCGATTAGTGCCTCTTTGGCGGGTTCCATCGCCGACTTTTGCGACCAGAGTTCGCGCAATTCTTCGGGACGAGAATCGAACCAGTGCCAACAGGGCCCAGGCGACGACCAGAACCATCAGGATCCGCGGCCCACGCTCGAGAACCCAGGCCCAGAGGTTGCGCGGATGCAGCGGGCTCTCGAGCCAGACACTACGTTTTCTGGCCTTTCCCGCCTTTTTGCGTTTGCTCTCAACCTGTTCCGTTACGGCCAACCGCTCCTGATCCAGTTCTTTTCGCCGCTTGTACAGTGAGTCAAGGTACTCGCGGCGCTGATCGATGTCCGCGCGGTTTTGTCGCTGCAACTGCTCGACTGAATTGATCCTGCCTTGCACCGTGCGTATCTCAGCTTTACTCGCGCCCTGCTCGATCAGCGTCGCGGCGTCTGCGCGAAGCTGATCCAGAGCCGCATCGATGTTTTGCCGAGACGCCTCTGCCGTGTCCAGCAGCGTTTGCTCGATTTCGATCTGGTCGTCGAGTGCCTGCTTGCGCTCGACAAAGCTTACTAACTCCTGTTCGGCGAGTTGCGCTTCCGCCTCGAGTTGTTCGGCTTCTTTTCTTGCCTCGATCTGCTCGGCAGTCTCCGGTTCAGTCGCTTGCGATGGCTGGCCTGGCCTGGTGGGCGTCGTGGCCGTACCTGGTACGATCACTTGAGTCGGCGAAGGCGCGGATGGCGAGAGCGCTTCCCCGGCAGGCGCGGCTG
>JASFUE010000112.1:0-9500 GCA_050050435.1 Burkholderiales bacterium
CAATCGCAAGTTCGGGCGCGCTGCACGCACGGGCTGCTTCCGCCAGATGCACGCGCGTAAGCGAGGCATCGGTTGTGAACAGCACCGAGGTCTCGATACCGTGTTCCTGGAGCAGAACAATCGCTGCATGGTGATGGGAAGGCGAAGCAGCGCGAGCGATCTGCTCCATGACATCCAGTGACACCATCTCACCAGCCACTTTCGTGAACCGTCGCGTGCGCCCGACGATGGTCACCATCCCGTCGCCATCCACCTCGACCACATCGCCCGTGTCATACCAGCCCACGCCGACCACCGAGCGCGGTGTATCGATCACACCCGGACGCGTGGGGCGGTAGTAGCCAAGCATGAGATTGGGCGCCCTGATGTGCAACACACCACCGCGCTCGATACCCTCGACGCGCTGGATCTGATACTCCACCCCCGGCAGGAACCGCCCGGCGCAGCCGACCCTGTAGTTGTCCCGCGTCGCCAGGCTGATCACCGGAGCCGCTTCGGTCGCACCATAGCCCTCGTAGATACGCAGACCGAACTTGTCCATCCACAGTGCTGCAACTTCCCTGGAGAGTTTTTCTCCGCCGGCGATCACGAATCTCAGGGTGCGAAAGTCCGCCGTGCTCGCATTCTGGGCGTAATAGGACAAGAAGGTACTGGTACCAAACAGGACGCTGCAGTCATGCCGATAGATGAGCTCGGGGATGGCCCGGTATTTCAGTGGCGAGACATAGAGAAACATCCGTGTTCCGGTCATCAGCGACAGCATCATCCCGGCGGTAAAACTGTAAGCATGATAAATCGGCAGCGGATTGAAGATCTTGTCCTGGGGAAGGAAATCAAACGCCGAACGAATCTGCGAAACGTTTGTAACGATCGCTTCATGCGATAGCACTACGCCTTTGGGACGGTCTTCCGACCCGGATGTAAACAACACAACGGCCGGATCCGACATCGCAGCACTGGCAACGACCTTGCGGGGAAACCAGAGTGCAAAACCGAGCAACCAGAGCTTGTCGAACCAACCAAACCTGCTGCGAATATCCTCGAGATAGACGATTCGGTAATCACCCAGCGCCTGGATCAGTGGCTCGAGCTTTGCGCGCTCGATGAATTTCGAGGATGTAACAATGGTCTTGACGTTAGCCGCGGTAACCGAGCTTTTCACGGCGGCTACGCCCGCCGTGAAATTCAGAACGGCAGGCACACGGCCCGCCGCCATAGTGCCCAACACCGCACACACCGAGGGGACGACGTTGGGCAACAAGAGGCCAACGTTCTCCCCCGGGGCGCTAAAACGTTTGATCCACCGCGAAATGACCAGACTGCCCTTCACGATTGCGCCGTAGCTTCTGACCTGCTCGCTCTGGTCTTCGATCATTTCGCGCGAACGACCGTACTTGTTGATCGCATCGAGGATAGATTCGAACACCGGCTTGCGCGCGAGCGCGACGACACGCACGCGCTGCATGACCTGGGTCAACTGGCGTACGGCATCTTCGCGCCGCGGGTGCGCACAGCCATGTTGCATCTTCTCGATTCGCGCCGCCGCCAGTACCCGGAACGACATACCGCGGGCAGGCAGACGTTTACCCGAGATATCACAATGTGAGGACCCGAAGATGGCCACCGGGACGACAGCGGCCCCGCTGTTAAGCGCCGCCAGCGCCGGTACCGGGTAGGTCTTGAGCACGCTCTGGCCGTCGCTGACACGCCCCTCCGGGAAAACCACCACCAGGCGCCCCTGACGCAGCCAATGTGTCAGCTTCTTGAGGCTCATCGGATCGCTCACGTCCAGCGTCACGTGATCGACCAGCCGCCCGAGCCAGCGCTCGAGCAAGCCGCGTCGCGGCCCCGGCGGGAGCGCCACCAGCGGGCGACGCGGCAGGTACCAGCCGAGCATCAGGCCGGCCACCCGGGAGGGACAGTTTGCGACCACGAGCACACGCCGCTCATGGCCACACTGCTCGACATCACCGGTGACCCGAATGGCCATCAGCCAGCCAATTACCGACCTGATAACAGATGACATGAGAAATCCCCGAAACGGGGTTTTTTGAACGGCGACGTCCGATTGTCCCCGGCTCTTTTATGACAAGTCAATGTCGATACCCGCCCCGACTTCGCGCCTCGGCCTCCACAAATTGCACTGCCCGGTGACAAAAAATGGCTTTCGAAAACTGTCGTTTGCTAGTGACAACTTAACGCAACTTATTGAAGAAGTTCGAAAACATACTATTTTTCAGAAAGTTATTTTTGCGAACTAAAGAAAACTTGAATTAAAGTTATCTCTGCCGCGACACTTGTCACATTTAGCCGTTTCACGCAGTCCCTTTCAACTCCGCCCTACATTCTTATAAGGAATATGAACATGGATATCGAGGTCCCCCAGCCCATACAGAATCTCTCGATTTCAGTGGATCAACAGCTGCCGCCGATGCTCAGAACACCGGCCAACGAGCGAGCAGCCGAGTTTTACTTCTCCGATCAGCTTTCTGCCTTCCTCAACGCCGAGCAGCGGGCCATGTGGCTGCGCTGGAAGCCCGCCCCGCGCCCGAATTTCAATCCGGCCTTGCTCGGCGACCTTAGCCGTTATTGCCACTTTGTTGCCCATAGCGAAGGACGTGTCCAGACCGATGAGGACCAGATGGAATTCGATTACGCCGTGCTCGCCTCGGGAGTCGATGGTGTATTCAATCTCGGAGGTGATCTGAACCTTTTCATGAAGCTGATCCAGTCTCAGGACCACAAATCATTGCTGAGCTACGGTCAAGCCTGCATCAATGTGCTGTATCGCAACTACATTTCTCACGGCTTGCCAATCACGACCATTTCACTGGTCCAGGGTGAATGTCTTGGCGGCGGATTCGAAGCGGCGCTTTCCAGTGATGTATTGATTGCCGAGCGCAGCGCCCGCTTCGGTTTCCCGGAAATCCTGTTCAACCTGTTTCCGGGAATGGGGGCCTATTCGTTTCTCGAGCGCAAGATCGGCCGGCGCCAGACCGAAGCCCTCATTGCCAGTGGCAAGGTCTACTCGGCCAATGATATGCTCGACCTCGGAGTCGTCGATGTTGTTGCCGACGACGAAAGAGGCGAGGAAGAAGTGGCCACTTACATTCAGTCCCGACGACGTAACCGCAATGGCCTTGCCGGACTGGCAGCGGCGAGACGCTGCGTTCACAAGCTCGAGTACGAAGAGCTTCACGATGTCGTCAAATCATGGGTCGACTCCGCCCTGAGATTGTCCTCCCGGGACCTGAAGTTGATGCAACGGCTTGTATCGCGCCAGAACGAACTTCCTGTAATCCGGGAGGTGCACTGATGAGCTCGCTGCCAGTTGATCCTTCAACATCGATGCGGCGCAGGCGCGCACGCCAGACCGGTGCGGCGCTCGAGCCGCCCGAGTACACGATCCAGGAAGCGGCCGCCAAGCTTGGCATCGCCGAACAGAAACTGCGGCGATGGGATGCCCAGGGCGTGCTGGTTGCCCGGCGAACCGAAGGCGGGCATCGGCGCTACGCCCGGGAAATCGTCGATGGCCTTGCCAGCAGTGTCAGCCTTCCCATACAAAAACACGGCGAAGAAACCGACGAACTCGCGCGCGCACGGCAGGACATCAAGGAAAAGCGGCGCATCATCCAGCTGTTGATCGAGAGCGAATCGCGTTACCGCGATCTCGTCGAAACCTCCCACGACCTGATCTGGACAACCGATTCCGTTGGCCGTTTTACCTACCTGAACAGCGGCACGCTCGATATCTTCGGCCTGGAACCCAGCGCCTTGATCGGCAGATGCTTTTTCGACTTCGAATCGCGACCATCGCATGTTTCAAACCGGCGTTTCCTGTCAATGCTGCGCAAGGAAGGCGAGGTCAAGAATTATCTGACGCGGTTGATCGCCTCCGATGGCACAGACCGTTGGGTCGGCATTAACGCCCGGGTCTGGTATGACAACGGGCGCATCATCGGTTTGCGCGGCACGGCACGCAACGTGACCGACGAGCACCAGGCGGCCCTGCAGATCGAGCATCTGGCGACACATGATCCGCTGACGGGGCTGCCTAACCAGATCAGCATGGCGCGCACTATGGAACAATCCCTGAGCGACGGCAAAAGTGGCGTCTTGGTGCGTATCGACATTGATTATTTCAAACGCTTTAACTCGCGCTACGGACATCGCAAGGGCGATCAGTTGCTGATCGCGGTCGCCGGTATTCTGCGCAATCTGGTCACCGAGCAGCAGGACGCTATCGTATATCGTGACTGTGCGGACAAGTTTGCAGTGCATTTGCCGGATGCCTCGCGCAACGAAGCGGAATCGTTCGCCGAAGCCACGCTGCAGGCATTACGCCAGTTCACGCCGAAACTGTCCGACTCATCGTCCAGTGTGGCGCGCGTCACCGGATCAATTGGCATCACCATGTATCCTTCGCAGGCGAATTCGATCACGAACCTGCTTGACAATGCCGAGCAAGCGGTCACCGACGCCAAGGCGAATGGCGGAAATGTCTTCGTGACCTATCAGCCCGCTGCGGCTGATATCAAGTCAATGGATCGGCGCACGTACTGGGAACGGGAACTGCGCGAAGCGCTCGATGAGGACAGGCTGGTTCTCTATGCCCAGGACATGATCAGCCTGACGCAGGCTGCGGGCAGAAACAAGGAATTGCTCGCCCGCATCGTCAGACGCAACGGTGAGATCATCGAAGGGCAGCAGTTTATCGGTGTAGCCGAATCAATTGGCCTGGCCCGGGACATCGACCTGAGAGTCGTTGACAAGGTTGTCCAGTTTCTCGGGCAGAACGCCAACGCACATGGCAACAACTGTTACTTCGTGAATCTGTCGGCCAGCAGTGTGCTTGAACCCCATTGGCATGCGCGGCTTCATGCGCAATTGTCCAACGCCAGTTTCGATCGCAGCCGACTCGCGTTCGAGATTTCCGAAGCGACCGCCATGTCCAACATCGAGATGGCGAAACAACTGTTTGTCCTGCTCAAGGAGATCGGCTGCGCGTGCGCGCTGGACAATTTCGGCACCGGATTCAGTTCCATGTACTACCTCAAACAGCTCGATGTCGATTATCTCAAGGTCGATGGCAGCCTCATACGCGAACTTGCAGATGATGAAGGGAGCCGACTGTTCGTGCGCGCCCTTTGCGACGTCAGCAAAGGCCTTGGCAAGGAAGTGATCGCGGAAAAAGTCGAGTCGCCGGACGTGCTCGCCGAATTGCACTCGCTCGGAATCGAGTATGCGCAAGGGTACTACATCGCGCGCCCGAGCCCGTTCATCACGCTCGAAGGTAGCGCCAAAGTCATCGATGAGGAGGAAGGAAACGCCCCGGAGGCGGACTCACCAACTGCCGCCAAGGACCCGGTCGAGCCATAGCAGCGCGAGCATCGTCTTCGAGTCGCGTATTTTTCCTTTGTGCACCCACTGCAGCGCTTCGACCATGGGAAGGCGCAAGGTTTCGAGAAATTCACCTTCGTCCAGCGAAACGCTGCGAAAGCTCAGGCCGCGGGCCAGAAAACATTCAATACGCTCGTCGGAATAGCCGATACAGGGCAACGTGGTGTATACAGCACTCCATTCACGCGCGACGTAACCGGTTTCTTCGAGCAACTCTCGTTTGGCAGTGTCGATCGAAGGTTCGCCGGTTTCGAGCTTGCCGGCTGGCAACTCGTAGCAATGCTGCCCCACCGGGTAACGGTACTGCCGTTCCAGCAATACCGAGTTGTCGTCAAACAACGGGATAATGACAGCCGCACCCGGGTGTGCGACATATTCGCGCCGTGCAGTCTTGCCATCGGGAAGAATGACCTCGTCTTCATGCACTTTGAGCAGCGCACCGGAATAGACGAGTTTTGAGCTTTTCCTGGTTTCGGTGAAATCGTCGCTCATATAGCGACACCAAGCGACAGGCTGATGGCCCGCTCGCAAATGGCGAGAAATGCGCCAGGCATCATGCCGAGAACGAGAACTGCAATTCCGTTGAGCGAGATCAGGATCCGGCTATCCAGACCAACCTGCATCGGTTCGCTCTCAGACGCATCGTCAAAATACATGAGCTTGACGACGCGCAGATAGTAAAACGCCCCAACCAGCGAAAGCAGGACTGCAAGCACCGCGAGCCAGACGTAGCCGATTGACACAACCGCGTCCAGAACCGCCAGCTTGGCCCAGAAACCCACAGTCGGGGGCACGCCGGCCATCGAAAACATCATCACCAGCATGATGAACGCATACCACGGATGCCGCTGGTTCAACCCCTTGAAATCCTCCAGCGACTCGGCCTCGAAACCCTTGCGCGACATCAGCAGAATCATCCCGAAGGCGCCCAATCCCATGATCACGTATGCGCACACGTAGAACATGGCTGCCCCATAGCCCTGCGCGGTCCCCGACAACACGCCCAGCAGCAGGAAACCCATGTGCGAGATAGTCGAATAGGCAAGCATGCGCTTGATGTTGGTCTGCGCAATGGCCACGACATTTCCCAGAATCATCGAAGCCGCGGACAACAGCACCAGCATCTGCTGCCACTCGACGACCAGTTGTCCCGCGCCAAGGGCCTCGACCAGCATGCGAACGATAAAGGCGTAAGCAGCAAGCTTCGGCGCGGTACCGATCAACAGGGTCACGGACGTCGGCGCCCCGTGATAGACATCCGGTATCCACATGTGAAACGGCACGGCCCCGAGTTTGAAACCGATGCCTGCAACGATGAAGACGATGCCGAACTTGAGGATGGTCGAATTCGCTTGCCCTGATTGCACAACAGCAAGAATGTCGCCGATGCCGAGCGATCCTGTCGCACCATAGACCATCGACATTCCGTACAACAGCATCCCGGACGCCAGTGCGCCAAGAACGAAATACTTCATTGCCGCTTCGGTGCTGCGCGCCGAGTCGCGTTGCAGCGCCACCATTGCATACAGGCTCAGGCTCAGCAATTCGAGGCCGAGATACAGGGCGAGGAAATGATTGGCCGAGATCATCACCATCATGCCCAGCGTGGCGAATAATGCCAGGATGAAATACTCTCCCCGGTACATTCCTCGCGGCTGCAGATAAGAACGGGAATAAACCAGCCCGGCGGCAACACTCAGGCATACGCCAGCCTTCATGACAGCACTGAAGGCGTCCGCGACGTACATTCCATCGAAGGCATCGACCGGTGTGCCATCGGTCGCGAACATCGTGATCAGTGCAGTCGCTATCAGACTGATCTGGGTAAGCGCGTAGGTCAGATACCTGTGTTCATCGGAAACGAAAAGGTCCGCGACCAGAATCACACAGATTGCCGCCAGAAGAAAGATTTCCGGCGAGGCAGGAGCGAAGTCCATCAATGAAGAATCCATGTCTATTCCACGTCAGAGGCCAACTGCATTTGTCACGGATGCATTCACAATTTCGGAACAGCAACATGCTCGAGTAGCCCGGTTACGGATACGTTGAGCACGTCAGTCAGCGGTTTGGGGTAGATGCCGATGCCAAGGACCACGATCGCAAGCAAACCGAGAATAAATAGTTCACGCCAGTTGATATCTGCAAGCTTGTCCACCTCGTCGTTCGCCACTTCCCCGAATACGACCCGCTTGTACATCCATAGTGTGTAGGCAGCGCCGAAGATCAGGGTTGTCGCCGCGGCGAACGTGTACCAGAAGTTCACACTCATCGTTCCGAGAATGACGAAAAACTCGCCGACGAACCCACTGGTGCCGGGTAGCCCGGCATTCGCCATTGCAAAGAGCATGAACAACGCCGCAAATACCGGCATCCGGTTTGCCACGCCACCATAGTCTGCGATCAAGCGAGAGTGCATGCGGTCGTAGAGCACACCGACGCAGAGGAACAGCGCACCGGAAACGAAACCGTGAGAAATCATCTGCACCACGGCGCCTTGCAGGCCGTTCTGATTGAAAATGAAGATTCCGAGGGTGACAAACCCCATATGCGCAATCGAGGAGTAGGCAATGAGCTTCTTCATGTCCGCCTGCACCAACGCGACCAGCCCGATATAAACGACCGCGATTAATGACAACGCGATCACCAGCGGAGCGAGGTACTGACTTGCATCGGGGACAATCGGCAACGACAGACGGATAAAGCCATATGCACCGAGCTTGAGCATGATCGCCGCCAGCACTACGGAACCGCCGGTGGGCGCCTCGACATGTGCATCGGGTAGCCAGGTATGAACCGGCCACATTGGCACCTTGACGGCGAACGCGGCAAAAAACGCGAGGAAAATCAGGGTCTGCGCAGCCAGCGGGATCGGCAACGCGTAATAGTCGAGCAGCGAGAAACTACCCCCGGATACGTTATACAAATAGATCAGCGCGACCAGCGTCAATACGGAACCGAGAAACGTATACAGAAAGAACTTCAGTGCCGCATAAACGCGGTTCGGACCACCCCACATGCCGATGATCACGAACATCGGTATCAGTGTCGCCTCGAAGAATACGTAGAACAGGGCAGCATCGAGCGCGCAGAACACGCCATTCATCATGCCGGAGAGGATCAGGAATGCCGCCATGTATTGCGAGACGCGGCGCTGGATCACCTTCCAGCCGGCGATCACCACCAGCACGGTGGTAAAACAGTTGAGAAGGATGAGCAGCAGGGAAATGCCGTCGATACCCAGGTGGTAATTGATGTTAAAGGTCGCAATCCACGGACGCAGTTCCTCGAACTGCATTCCGGCCAGGGCCCGGTCGAAACCAGTCCATAGCGGCAGCGCGACCAACAGTCCCGCAATGGAACCGGCCAGCGCCAACCAGCGCGCAATTGCCGCGTTCTTGTCCTTACCGGTGAACAGCACGGCGATGCCGGCAAGAATCGGCAGCCAGATTACAGTTGATAATGGAGCGAAAGCGGTCATGTCTGTTTCTTCACTCCATCAGATCTTCAGAAACCACCATGTCATCAGCACGAACACGCCAATGATCATCATGAAAGCATAGTGATAGACAAAACCGGACTGGATCCTGCGCGCCACTGCGGCGAACCATCCGACCAACCGCGCCGAGCCGTTAACAATCACGCCATCGATCAGATCAATATCGCCAAAACGCCAGAAAGCGCCGCCGAGCTTGCGTGCGCCACCGGCATAGAACCAGTCGTTGAAACGGTCCATGTAGTAATTTTGGTCCAGCAAGGTGTATAGCGGGCCCATGGCGTCACGGAGTTTTCCGGCGAGCGCGGGTCGATGCAGATACAGGAACCAGGCGAGCGCTACCCCGGCCATCGCCAGCCAGAACGGCAACGTTTTGAATCCGTGCAATCCCATCGCCATCCAGCCGTGAAAATGCGATTGCAACTCGGCAACCACATCGTGTGCGCTGGCTACCCGCAGGCTCACGCCGAAGTATCCGCCAAACAGGAACGGCCCAATTGCGATGGCGCCGATGATGACCGACGGCACGGCAAGCGCTACCAGCGGCCAGGTGACCACCGCCAGAGACTCATGTGGCTCGTGGGAACCATGAGCCTGGTAACGTGGC
>JASFUE010000113.1:0-9450 GCA_050050435.1 Burkholderiales bacterium
CTCGAGCAGGCCGGTTATATCAGCCGCTACGTGTCATTGCTCGATGCGCTCAAGGTCGGTCTCAAGGTCAGTGTATTCATTCAGGTCGCACTCGAAAAGCAGGTCGAGAAAGCACTGGAAATTTTCGAGAATGCCATTCTGGAACGGCCCGAAGTCATGGAGTGTTACCTGATGACTGGCGAAGCCGACTATCTGCTGCGCGTGGTCGTGCCTGACATTCAGGCACTCGAAGAGTTTATTTTGCACTTTCTGTCACGGGTTCCCGGCGTCGGCAACATCAAGTCCAGTTTCGCGTTAAAACAGGTGAAATACCAGACGGCATTGCCGTTGCCGTCCGGCCTTACCGTTCCGAAGGAAGCTGCCCAGGTGGCTGGCGCCAAACGCAACCGGGGACGACCGGTCCCGGCGCGCCGTAATCGACGCAGTAATGTTTCATGACATCACGTAACAATACGTCGCACGACAATAAATGGCGTGACGACGCGCCGAACAGGAAGATGCCCCGCGAGCCAGCCTGGCCGGAAAGCATTTGTGTGTATTGTGGTTCGTCGCGTGGAGTACGTGCCGAATACGTAAAGGCGGCGCGCGAACTTGGTGCACTGCTTGCCGAGCGGCGCATCCGGCTGGTCTTCGGTGGAGGCAGTGTCGGGTTGATGGGCGTGCTGGCCGATGCCGTGCTCGAAGGCGGTGGCATCGTGACTGGCGTGATTCCGCGCGCGCTGCGCACGGCCGAGCTGGCTCATGAAGGTCTGAGCGAGATGATCGAAGTTGACTCGATGCACGCACGCAAGCAGCGCATGGTCGAGCTCGCCGACGGTTTTATCGCGCTGCCTGGCGGGATTGGTACGATGGACGAGTTGTTCGAAACATGGACATGGCTGCAACTCGGAATTCACGCCAAGCCGGTCGGCTTGCTCAATGTCGATGGCTATTACGATTCACTGATTGCCTTTCTGCAGCAAATGACCGATTGCGGTTTTCTGAAGGTAGCGCATCGTGATCGTCTGTTGGTCGATGCCGATGCCACGCGGCTGATCGAACGTTGCGCGCAATATAGACCAGTCGTAATTCGCAAATCGCAGAACAGCGGAACGGCACCATGACACGTTCGCCTGCAGGGTGTTTGTGGCACATCCGGACAGGTTTGATCACGTTGACAACTGCGGGTTCTGTGTCTCAACACAACTCCGGCACACGTTGAGCAGCAGGCATCGAATGCTCTAGCTTAACCATAGCGTTGGAAGAGCGGTTGCCAGTATTGGAAACAGCAACACGGTTCCGATCACAAGGAGCTGAATCAGGATGAACGGAACCACGCCTTTATAAATGTCGCTCATTGTAATTTCGGGGGGAGTCGATCCGCGGAGGAAGAACAATGCAAATCCGAAAGGCGGGGTCAGGAACGACGTTTGAAGAACGACGGCAATGCATGCCATGATCCATATCCTCGTCATCAACGGGTCGCCGGCATGTGTGCCGAAATCCAGTCCTGCAATGACCGGTGCGAAGATGGGCAGCGTAATGACGACAATTTCGATCCAGTCAATGAAGAAACCAAGTATGAAGATTGTCGAAAGAATGAAAATCAATGTGCCCCAGTCGCCCATGTGCAACCAGTTCAGAAAATCCGGGAACAGGGTATCGCCGCCGAGCAGTCTGAATACCAGCGAGAACGAATTGGCCGCGATGATCACGAAGAACACCATGGCGATGGTCAAGCCGGTTTCTACCAGGATTTCCCGCAGTCGTTTGATCGTCATCGACCGATTAATTCCCATTAATACAAATGCGCCTGCTGCCCCGACCGATGCGGATTGCGTCGGCGTGACAATTCCCGAAATGATTGAACCAAGCACTACCATGATCAGACCGAAGGGCAATATGAGTTTGCTCAACAGCTGTCCGGTCGATATTTCCTGAGTCGATGCAGCGGCATTCTGGCCGATGGGGGCGGCCGACTTCTCGAGGTAGCCGCGGACAATGAAATAGCTCGCGTAAAGCGTCAGCAGAAGGGCGACTGGGTAGATCACCCCGCCGAATGCGCCGAGTATGGTCGTCCCCATCAGGTCGGCGAGGAAAAAGAGCATGATGCCGGGTGGAATGATGGTGCCGATGGTGCCGGCAACCGACACGGATGCCGCGGCCAGCTTCTTGTCCCTGTTCAGCGACAGCATCGCCGGGATTGTCGTCAGCGACAACATTGCGACGGCTGCGCCAATGAGGCCGGCGGTCGGTGCGAGAACGACACCGATAAACAGAACCGCCAGGTAGGTGTTGCCCGGGATCCACCTGAGTACTCTCGAGATCGACAGAAACATGTCCTCCGCAATGCCACTCTTTTGCAGCGCGACTCCCATGAACAGCAACGGCGCAACCGCCGGCAGCAGCAGATTGCTGTCAAATATGCCCAGAGACCGCATCGGAAAGATCCTGAGCATTTCGATGTCCATATAGCCAAGGCCCAGCGCGATTGCCGTGAACGGTACCGTTACGCCAAGCAGAACAAGAGCGACGGGATAACCGGAAAAGAGCAACACCAACAGCGATAACACCATCAGCATTGGCAATATGGTGTCGAGAGACATGTCAACGCCGGTCCAGAAGGAATTTCAGATTGCGTTTGAAGACGACAATGCCGGCGAACAACAAGAACATTGCCCCAAGAGGCACGGTCGCTTTGATAATCCATTTGAATCCCAATCCCAGGGTCGCGCGCGAGTGTTCATGCCAGACGAAAGAGGTCCATGTTTCCATTGAGCCCTGCCAGATGAAAAGTACACTCACCGGCAATATCACGAGAAAGAAGCCTGCGAGCTCGATCCAGGCCTGCCTTCGAGTGCTGAATTTTTCGCGGAGGATGTCGATGCGAACATGGCGATCGGCAAGATAAGTGAAGCCGATCAGGAGAAACACGCAGGCGGTAAAAAGCTGCCACTCAAGTTCCTGCAGCGCCGTTTCCGGAATGTCAAGAAGTTGTCGGCCAACGATAAAGAAAAGCGCGACCAGGATTTGCAACGGCAGCAGGACGAAGCAAGCAATGTTTCCAAAAAAAACTACGCATCGTTCCATGTTGAATGGGCCTCTTCGACTACTTGCTTCCCGGGTGAGCGGTCCTCGATAGGCTATATCTGCAGCTACGCGGCCGCACGCATGACCGGCCAAAGGCTTGCACTAATGGCAATTCCAATGAATTTAATGGGGGGAGTAATACCGATTCCGGATTTCCTCTGGAGCGCTTTCAGCAGTTCTCCAAATCGCCCGGCTGTACCGCTCACTGTCCGCTCCACGCAGTCATATTGCGCTGCGCCGCCAGTTCCATCCGTGCCCGTTCGATCACATGCCTGGCAGCCAGAAGTCCAAGTGATGCGAGCAAGATCGCCACACCCACGTCAGGCCACAGTGACCCGGTTCCGAAGACGCCCGCTGCCGCCAGCACCACTGCGGCGTTTCCGATGGCGTCATTGCGTGAGCAAAGCCACACCGAGCGCATGTTGGCGTCACCGTCCCGGAACGCATAAAGCAGAAATGCCGCGCCAACATTGACTAGCAACGCCAGTGTTGCCACAACCGCCATTATCGAAGGCGCGGGCGAGGCACCGCGCACTACATTCCAACCGGCGACCAGCAATACTGCCACGCCGTATAAGCCCATGACCCAGCCTTTTGCCAAAGCCACCCGGCTACGCCACACTACGCCTGCGGCTAGTGCAACGAGGCTGACGCCATAGTTGATTGCATCACCGAGAAAATCGATTGCGTCGGCCATCAACGCAGTGGACTCTGCTCTCCAGGAGGCGCCGATTTCGACGATGAACATCGCGATGTTGGAGCACAGTACGATCCACAGGGCGCGGCGGAATCGCTTTTCATGTTCCGGTGGGAGAACCGCACAGCCATCATCACAACAGTTACTCATCCGACAGGCCGGGAGATTTGCTAATATTTTCATTGGAAACCCTGGAGTAGGTCCAGAGTCAAGGAAGGAGCATCGACATGCGAATCGGAGAACTTGCCAAGAGCGCCCAAACGCGAGTTGATACAATCCGTTTCTACGAGCGGGTCGGGTTGCTGCCCAAAGCAGCACGCACTGCCTCCAACTATCGCAGTTATGCGCGTATCCACGCCGAACGTTTGGCGTTTATCCGACGTTGTCGCGGTCTCGACATGTCGCTTGACGAAATCCGTGAACTGTTAACGTTCTGTGACGAACCACACCGAAAATGTGGTGCGGTTAACGAATTGGTCGACCGGCATATCATCGACGTGGAATCGCGGATTGCTCAGCTGCAGAAACTTGCGCGGGAACTCAGGCGTCTTAGTACTGTTTGCGGTTCGCCAGTCAAAGCGAAAGACTGTCGGGTCTTACAGGCGTTGCGCGCATCCTGATCATCGACCGACTGTGCTTGCAGGGATGTGCGTTTCCCGGCGCTGCTCTTGTCTACGCGCTATTCTTCCGCGCTAACTCTTAACTACGCGCCATTCCCGCTCGGTAGATCAACGGGATGACAAACAGAGTCATGATGGTGGCAACGCCCAGCCCCCACATGATCGATGATGCGACCGGTCCCCACAACAGCGATTTACCACCCAGTCCGGTCGCCAGGGAGAACAGACCCGCGACGGTAGTGAACGAGGTGATCAGAATCGGCACCACCCGTCTTCTCGCGGCGTACACAATGGCGTGCAATACGCTCATTCCGGCCCGTAAACGCTGGTTTGCCGCATCGATCAACACGATTGCGCTGTTCACGGCGATGCCGGTCAGCGCAACTACCCCATACATCGTATACAGGCTCAGCGGATTGCCGGTGACGAGCAGCCCGATCACGACGCCGGTGAAGGCCAGCGGTACCGTGACCAGAATCATCAGGGGTTGCAGGTAGCTGCGAAACTGGGCGCCAATGATCAGGTATATGAGCCCGATACCGAAAATGAACAGCAACAACATCGCGTCGAGGCTTTCCTGGATATCATCGAGCGCACCCGAAAAATCGAGTGTCACGTCGGGAAACTCCAGTCGTGCCTTTTCCCATTCTGCGGCAATCATGTTGTTGACCTGGACCTCGTTGAGTCGCTCGCGGTCGATGTCCGCTTCCAGTGTAATGGTGCGACGAAAGTTGTAGTGGCGAATACTTTCCTTGCTCGGACCCGTCTCGGTGCGGACCAGTTCGCGAAGCGCCACCTGCCCGCCGTCAGACAGCGGCACGGGTTGGTTGAGCAACTGGTCGATGCCCATCATTTTCTCCGGCTCGGCTCGAACGCGCACTTCCACTTTCTCGCCCTGATCCTGCATGAACGTAACAATCTCGCCATCGACATACAGACGTATGGTGCGCGCTACCATGGCCGCATTCAGGCCGGTCTGCTGCAAGGCCTCCAGATTGAGACGCAATGTGAGCTGGTCGCGGCCCGGGCTGTCATCATCGGTGATGTCGCTGACTCCTTCGATGGTCGACAGATAGCGGGCAAGATAGTCGGTCGCTTCTCGAAGTTGAGCGAAATTGTCCCCGCGTACCTTGACGCTCACCGGTTTGGTCAATGGCGGACCGCCGGATATGCGGGTGAAGGTGACGACCGCATCACCGTTGTCCGAAGCAACCTCGCTGCGCATATCGGCGATGATCTCATCCACGCCACGCAGGGCGCCTTTGCGCGGATTCAGGCTGACGATAACCTGCGCGTAACGGTTGGCGTACAGCGGTTCCGTGTCGGTGTACTTGACGCCGGCAACCGAGGTGATCGACCGCTCTTCCTCGGGCGCGACATGCTTGCGAACCTTGCGTTCGACCTTGATCGCGCGTGAGAGTGACTCCTCGAGCGCCGTGCCGGCGGGCATGTCGATGTTGACGTAGAACAGGCGAATCGGATCGAAAGCGAAAAACTGGATTCTCACCAGACCGGTGGCGACCGCACTGAGCGCCAGAAGAAATGCGCCGAAAGCGAGCAGCAGAAACGTCTTTGGCCGGCGCATCACGTACAGCAGGGCGCGCGAATATTTCACCCGTACCATGTGTGTGAAACGCACACGATACTTGTGCACGCGTGAAGGCTTGTTGAAATTCAGATCCAGGCCCATTACGTGGGCCGGCAACATCCAGTAGGCCTCGATCAGGCTGAAAGCCAATGCCAGTGTTACCACCGCCGGCACGACCATCATGAACTTGCCGACGATACCGGGCAGCAGCATCAAGGGAAGAAATGCCGCCATTGTGGTGAGCACGGAGGCGGTGACCGGAGCGAACACTTCGCGAAGCGCCGCAATGCTCGCTGAGACCGCATCCATTCCGCGGGTCACGCGAAAATAGATTGCTTCCACCACCACGACCGCATCGTCGACCAGCATGCCGAGCACGATGACAACTCCCAGGAGGATGGAGACATTGATAGTCCATCCCATCGCATAGATAACGGCAAACATTCCGGCGAGCGAAAACGGAATGCCCAGGCTCAACAGCACCGCGATACGGCTACCGAGAAAAGCCCAGGTGGTGACCAGCACCAGCAGCAGGCCCAGTGCCGCATTGGTTTGCATAATGTTAATGGCTTCACGCGTTGGAACCGTCTGATCGTCCACCAACGCCAACTCCACACCGCCTTCGGCGAGGACTTCGTTGCGCCGCTCGACGTATTGGTTGATGCGTTCGACCAGCTCGATTGTATTGGTGTAACCCTTCTTGGTGACGGACAGCAAGACACCGGGCCGTCCTTCCTGACTTGCCAGTTGGGTCGGCTTTTCCCGGAGCCGCGAGACTTTGGCTACAGACGATAGCGGTATGTGCCCGCGTTCGGTGCCGGCGGTCACCGGAATGGCAGCGAGCACGTTTGGATCGGCTTCCTTGCCAACCATGCGCACCAGCCACTCCTTGTCGCCGATGCGGATGCGTCCTCCGAACACATCGCGAAACCAGCTCAAGACGCTATCCGAGAGCTGCGTTGCGGTCAGGTTGTGTGCTTCGAGAGCAGCGGGATCGAAATCGACCACCAGTTCCGGGTCGTGCAACCCGGCGGCGAACACGTCGTCGACCCCGTCGATGCGTTCCAGGTCGTCGCGGGCGCTGCGCGCGCTGGCGCGGAGGACTTCATCGTCCGCCTGGCCGAGCACCATCACCATGACGGTGGGAAAGCCGTTGGAAGTGGTGATTTCGAGCACCGTTGGATCATCTACCTCCGGCGGCAGTTCCTGGTTGGTCTTGTTCTGGACCTCCCGGCGCAGATCGTTGATGCGTTTGTCGAAAACTGTCGGGCTGATGTCTTCGAAACGAACCAGTATGGTGGAAATCCCTTCGCGGCTGCTCGATGAAACGAACCGCACATCAGAGACTTTGCGAATGGCGTCCTCGAGAGGATCGGTCACGAGTTTTTCAACGTCTTCGGCAGAGGCACCGATCAACGGAGTGGTGATGTTGATCCAGTTGAAGTTGATTTCCGGATCCTGTTCGCGCGGCATTTGCATGTAGCCGCCGATACCGACGATGAGGATGACCGCGAATGTCAGGTTCGCGAAGACATGGTTGGTGAGAAACGAGCGGAGCAGGGACATGCCAGCCGGTTTCAGCGGCGAACGATCGAAATGTTGTCGCCGTTCTGCAACTGGTACCGGCCGTCGGTAATGACGGCGTCGCCCGGCGCGAGCGCGGCCGGAGCCGGACGTCCTTCCTGGGCCAGTGGCAATACAACGAATTTCGCACGACCATCGCTGGCGACAAATACGCCGAGCTGGCCATCACGGCGCAGTACCAGATCCGGCGGCAGATGCGCCTGGGTCGATTGCCAGATCACGCGCCCGGCCGTTCCCGGCATGGCATCTTTGCCTGCAAAGCGGAACCGTGCTTCCTGGTTGCGTTCGCGTTCATTGATTGCGGGGACAATGCGGCGCAGCTTCAGCGGGAAAATTTGCGAGCGCGACTCGAAAGCCACGCTCTTGCTCTCTTGCAGTTCGGCGACGAATTCGGGCTGTACCCGGGCACTGACTTCGATGCGGCTTGCATCGAGCACATGGATCAGCGCCATGCCGGGGGAGGCAATTTCACCGACCTGACCAATTCGCTGTTTGATGATGGCCTTGAACGGCGCACGCACCAGGCATTTGCTCACATTGCGCCGCGCCGTTGCCAGTTCCGCCTCGGCGGCCTTGAGTTGTGCGGCCGCCGTGCGCGCGTCGCTTTTTCGCTGGTCCAGTGCTTCCGGCGAGATAAAGCCTTCAGCCACCAGTTTGCGCGCTCGCTCGAGTTTCTGTTCGGCAAGCAGGTTTGCCGAGCGGGCTGATTCCAGTGCGGCCGCGGCTCGCTCTGCGGCCAGGGCAAAGTCTCGCGAATCGAGACGAACCAGAGTCGCGCCTTTGGGCACCACCTGGCCGACTTCGACCGGAATTTCCACGATGCGCGCGCTGACTTCGGCGGCGATGCGGCTGTCGTTGAGTGAGATCACCGTGGCAAACGCCTGGCGCTCGGGGAAAACGGCGATATCAGCGAACGCTTGCGTGGCGACCTGCACCGTTTGTGCGCCCGCAGTGGCCGCGCTGACAAGCCCGAGAATAAGGAATAAGGTACGCATCAGGTCCTGGCGGTTTATCCGTTATACGTTTGCTGTCCGTGTTGTTGAGAGGCCGGTTTTGTCCAACGGACGGCCCTGTTCAAAAACGGGGCCGGTCGAGATGTGGATATGATCGAGGGCGTACCGTGTTTTCCGGAATGCTTGTTCGGCACGATTACCATGGTCCGGGCATCATGGTATCAACGATCTGGCAACAGAATATCGTAAACGGCGTGGTGCAAGTATCGGGCCGGCGGGCGACGAATTGAGCGGCCCGCAATGGGTTATTTGAAATGAATGACCAGGGAGATTGGAACAGGTGCGCATCGCGGTAGGTGGATTTCAGCACGAAACAAACACGTTTGCGCCGAGCAAGGCAACGTTCGAGCGATTCGAACACGGCGAAGGATGGCCGCCGCTGCTGCGCGGCGGCAAGCTGTTTGAGGCGGTCAAGGGAATGAATATTCCGGTTTCCGGCTTTCTGTCCGGAATGAAGGATGCGCGCCATACGCTGGTGCCCACCGCCTGGGCTGCGGCCAGCCCGTCGGCCCATGTGACCGAAGATGCCTTCGAGCGCATTGGCGCCATGATTCTCGACGAACTGAAGTCGGCCATGCCGGTTGATGCCGTCTACCTCGATTTGCACGGCGCCATGGTGACTGAACATCTCGACGACGGCGAAGGCGAGTTGCTTGAACGCGTCCGGCGTATCGTTGGCGAGCGGGTTGCCATCGTCGCCAGTCTGGACCTGCATGCCAATGTGACCGAGCGCATGTTGCACAACGCCGATTTGCTCATTGCCTACCGTACCTATCCGCATGTGGACATGGCCGAAACAGGCGAGCGCGTCGCCCGCCATCTGCGGCGCCTGCTCGATGGGGCAGCACGGCCCAAGCTGGCAAGCATGCGGCTGCCATT
>JASFUE010000114.1:0-9431 GCA_050050435.1 Burkholderiales bacterium
GGCGGCCTCAGACAGCCCTCCGGCGCCATCGATCGTCACCATGGTTCGCTGTTGCGGATCGTACCTGTGCACTGATGCGACGTGTACGACGTCATTGTCGCTGACAAAGCTGTAACAGGTATTCGTAATCAGGGGTGACGCATTGGGCTGGCCGCCATGCAGCAGCTCGATAATTGCAGCGGCGCAGACCTTGCCGTGCTGGTTGGCCATGTGGCCTGATTTGGGCATGCGTGGTGCGGCCATGATGGCATCACCGAGCACGTGCACATTGGGGACTACAACCGATTCGTAAGTCAGAAAATCGACTTCACACCAACGCCCGTTGGCGGTGATCAGCCCGGTATCACGGGCAATCCGGCCGGCTCGTTGCGGCGGAATGACATTGAGCACGTCTGCCTTGAAGTCGTCAAAGTCAAGAATTGCAGTGCGTGAGGCCACGTCCACGTCCATCAGCGCATTATTGGGGTGATATTCGATGATGCCGGCATAGCGCTCCTGCCACGCCTTGCGAAACAACGCTTTTTTGGACTGGATATCCGGGTTGGCGTCGAGCACCAGTACCTTGGAACGCGGTTTGTGGTTGCGAAAATACCAGGCAACCTGACAGGCGCGCTCGTAGGGACCGGGTGGGCAGCGATACGGAGATCTTGGCACCGAGATGGCGAATACCCCGCCATCGGGCATGTCGATGAGCTGCTGGCGCAGCAGCGCCGTCTGCGCCCCCGCCTTCCACGCATGCGGAATGAGTTCGCGCGCAGCCGGGTCACGCATTCCCGGAATATCGTCATAGAGCAGTTCAATACCGGGTGCCACGATCAGGCGGTCGTACTGCAGCTTGCGACCGTCATCCAGGATGACAACCTGCTTGACCGGATCGACTTGCGCGGCGCTCTGATGAATGATCTGCACACCGCGTTGCTCAAGCCCGCCGTACTCACTGGTGATGTCGGACATTCCCCAGACGCCGGACAACACCCGGTTGGATAACGGACAGGAAACAAAATCCCGATTGGGTTCGAGCAGTGTCACGGCGATATCGGGTGACCACATGCGGATGTATTTGGCCGCCGTCGCACCGGCATAGCCACCGCCGATCACGACAACCCTGCCGAGCGGCTTCGAAACACTTGCATCCCTGGAGCAACCCATTGTTCCGGTCAGGAGTACGGATGCCGACATCCCCTGAATGAATCGGCGTCGATAGCGGTTCAATTGTTCGCTTCCATTATTGTGACGAGCGGCTCGCAAAATAGTCACCGATCGCGTCAATCTGTTCTTCGCTCAGCCCGCTTGCAAGCTGATGCATGATCGTCGTCTGCTGAGTGCCGTTGCGAAAAGCGGTCATGAGTTCAACGAATCGAACCTTGTCGATCCCGGCAATAGCCGGAATCGCCCCGGTACTCCTGCCTTCAGTACCGTGGCACCCGGTGCAGGCACCCGACCAGTCGCGGCCATTCACGTCCTGCGCCGCAGCCGGCGTCAGGAAAGTCATGGCCGCAGCCAGCCCTGCGAGCAGCGAAAGTCTCACCGGTGCTCTCATGGACGCCTCCTGTCGGCGCTGGGATTGTTGCTGCAGTTCAGGCACATTGTCGTTGCCGCAGTAACGGGCCGATATTCCTCTTTCGCACAAGCAAATGGATCGCGGAAATAGAAAACCGGGTCCGAAGACCCGGCTCGCTGCTTGAAATTGTGCTGCTGATCAGGCCGGTGCCGCTTCCTCCTGCTGCTCCGCCTGTTCGAATTGCAGCTTCGCCTGGCCATCGGCGTCGATATCAACGGTAACCTTGCCACCGTTTGCCAGCCGCCCGAACAACAATTCGTCGGCGAGTGCGCGGCGAATCGTGTCCTGAATCAGTCGCGCCATCGGACGCGCACCCATCAACGGGTCGAAACCGTTCGCCGCCAGATAGTCCTTGAGCGCCTGGGTGAACTGGATCTCGACTTTCTTCTCGTGCAGCTGTTCCTCGAGTTCGATGAGGAACTTGTCGACAACGCGAAGAATCACCTCGTGCGACAACGGCGCAAACGAAATCGTTGCATCGATACGGTTGCGGAATTCTGGCGTGAACATGCGCTTTATCTCCGCCATTTCGTCGCCGACACCGCGCGACTGCGTGAAGCCCATCGACACTTTCGACAATTCGGCCGCCCCGGCATTGGTCGTCATGATGATGACCGTGTTACGGAAATCGGCCTTGCGCCCGTTGTTGTCGGTGAGCGTGCCGTGATCCATCACCTGTAACAGAATGTTGAAGATATCCGGATGCGCTTTTTCGATTTCATCGAGCAACAGCACCGAATAAGGTTGCTTGGTAATCGCTTCGGTAAGCAGCCCTCCCTGGTCAAACCCGACGTATCCCGGAGGTGCGCCGATCAGGCGTGAAACGGCATGCCGCTCCATGTATTCGGACATGTCGAATCGAACCAGCTCGACACCCATTGTGTAGGCGAGCTGGCGCGCAACTTCGGTCTTGCCAACGCCGGTCGGACCGCTGAACAGAAAACTGCCAATCGGCTTTTGCGGATTACCCAACCCGCTACGCGACATCTTGATCGCCGCGGACAGCGCGTCGATAGCCTGGTCCTGACCGAACACTACAGCCTTCAGATCGCGATCGAGCGTTTGCAGCTTGTTGCGGTCCGAGGACGAGACGCTTTGCGCGGGAACACGGGCGATTTTGGCGATGATTTCCTCGATTTCATGCTTGCCGATCACCCGTTTTTGCTTGGACTTGGGCTGTATGCGTTGCGCAGCACCCGCTTCGTCGATGACATCGATTGCCTTGTCCGGCAAATGCCGGTCATTGATAAAGCGCGCGGAAAGCTCCGCTGCGGCGGCCAGCGCAGTGACCGTGTACTTGACCTGATGATGCGCCTCGAACCGCGATTTCAGCCCACGCAGAATGGCAACGGTTTCATTAACCGACGGCTCAACGACGTCGATCTTCTGAAAACGGCGCGATAGCGCATGGTCTTTTTCGAAAATACCTCGAAACTCGCTATAGGTGGTGGCTCCAATGCACTTCAACTGCCCGGTCGACAGTGCCGGTTTGAGCAGGTTGGATGCATCCAGCGTGCCTCCCGAAGCCGCGCCGGCTCCGATGAGCGTGTGAATCTCGTCGATGAACAGAACCGCTTGCGGATTTTCCGTGAGCTGTTTGAGAACTGCCTTGAGCCGCTGCTCGAAATCACCGCGGTACTTGGTTCCGGCAAGCAACGCACCCATGTCAAGCGAATAGACCTGCGAGCGCAACAGGATTTCAGGCACGCTGCCTTCAATAATGCGCCTGGCCAGGCCTTCGGCGATGGCAGTCTTGCCCACCCCGGCTTCACCGACCAGCAACGGATTGTTCTTGCGCCGCCGGCAAAGGATCTGGATAACCCGTTCGAGTTCCCGGTCACGCCCGATGAGCGGATCGATCTTTCCGGAAATGGCCAACGCATTCAGATTGATCGTGTAATTCTCGAGCGCCCCGCCTGCCGGCTGCTCCTGCTCGTTCTCGCTCTCTACGTCCTGCGGCTTGGCCGGTGCCGTCTGCGGCAGCTTGGTGATACCGTGCGAAATGAAGTTCACCACGTCAAGACGCGTAACCCCTTTCTGGTGCAGGAAGTAGACAGCATGCGAATCCTTTTCACCAAAGATCGCCACCAGCACATTGGCGCCGGTTACTTCCTTCTTTCCCGATGATTGCACGTGAAGGATGGCGCGCTGGATAACACGCTGGAATCCCAGCGTCGGTTGTGTATCCACCTCTTCGCCACTCACCACAGGCGTATGCTCGGCAATGAAATCGCTGAGCAGTTTGCGCAGTTCCTCGACATTCGCAGCGCACGCTCGCAAAACTTCCGAAGCCGACGGATTGTCCAGCATCGCCAGTAACAGGTGCTCAACGGTAATGAACTCGTGCCGTTTCTGGCGCGCCTCCATGAATGCCATGTGGAGGCTTACTTCAAGTTCCTGTGCAATCATCTTAGGTTTCTTCCATCACACATTGCAGGGGATGCTGGTGTTGTCGTGAAAACGAAATCACCTGCTCGACTTTCGTGGCTGCCACATCTCGGGGAAATACGCCGCAAACACCCATGCCTTCCTTGTGAACTTTGAGCATAATCTGGGTCGCCTGTTCGCGGTCCATTGAAAAAAATTTCTGCAAAACCGATACGACAAAGTCCATCGGGGTGTAATCGTCGTTCAGAAGCAGAACCTTATAAAGACTAGGAGGCTTGACCTTGGCCTTCTCGGCCTCAAGGAGCGAGTCTCCGCGAGTTCCTGTCGCCATTATCGCTGTTCTCGCTACACATCCTACGTCTAATTTTGCTCATAACGCCAGAAATTACAAGTGCCCTAAACTTTTGATCTGTTTTATGGGGTAACTTAAGCAAAAATCGTATTCGCTCAGTGCGCTGCACATGCCGCTTCATGCTTGACTTCACCAGACGAATGGCCTAAAAAGCATGGGGGTGTTTGGCTTCAAGGCGGCGGTTTTACCGGCTAGACTGAATCATGCGGGCTTGAATCTCAAACAGAGTTGGCGGGTATCCGACCCGCGTCTACAGTCGGAGTATGAGAGGTTATGGCAACTGGTACGGTGAAGTGGTTTAACGATGCCAAGGGTTATGGATTTATTACGCCCGATGATGGCAGTGAAGATTTATTTGCACACTTTTCAGCAATCCAAATGAATGGCTTCAAGACACTGAAAGAAGGGCAGAAGGTGTCATTCGACGTCACCCAGGGTCCGAAAGGAAAACAGGCGTCGAATATCCAGGAAGCAAGCTGAGCAGGTCGCCAGAACCGCCAGTAGCAAACAATTACACAAAACCCGCGATCAGCAATGATCGCGGGTTTTTTATATGTTTTTTCAATAAATTAAAGCCGCTCTAGCCGCCCATACGCGAAATCATCGCTTCCCCGAAGCCGGAACAGGAAACCTGTTCGGCCTTATCGAGCAAGCGGGCGAAATCGTAGGTCACGACCCGGTCGGCTATGGCCGCTTCCATCGAGCTGATCACCAGATCGGCCGCTTCGACCCAACCCATGTGGCGCAGCATCATTTCCGCAGACAGGATCAATGAACCCGGATTCACATAGTCTTTCCCCGCGTACTTTGGCGCAGTGCCGTGGGTCGCTTCGAACATGGCAACGGAATCGGACAGATTGGCGCCCGGCGCAATGCCGATGCCGCCAACCTGCGCTGCCAGGGCATCCGAGATGTAGTCGCCATTGAGGTTCAGCGTGGCAATCACGTCATATTCCGCTGGCCGCAACAGAATTTGTTGCAAAAATGCATCAGCAATGACGTCCTTGATGATGATGCCATCGGGCAGCTTCATCCATGGCCCACCATCGAGCAATTCGGCGCCGAATTCCCGTTTTGCAAGCTCATAGCCCCAGTCGCGAAACGCACCTTCGGTGTACTTCATGATGTTGCCCTTGTGCACCAGCGTCACCGATTCGCGCTTGTTGGCAATCGCATACTGGATTGCCTTGCGCACGAGGCGCTCGGTGCCCTGCTGCGATACCGGCTTGATGCCGATGCCGGAAGTTTCCGGAAAGCGGATTTTCTTCACGCCCATCTCTCCGGTGAGAAACTGGATGACCTTCTTCGCCTCGGCACTCTGAGCCTGCCACTCGATACCGGCGTAGATGTCTTCGGAGTTCTCGCGAAAGATCACCATATCCGTCTTCTCCGGATTCTTCAGCGGGCTGGGCACGCCCTTGAAATAGCGCACCGGGCGCAGGCACACGTACAAATCGAGCTGCTGTCGCAGCGCCACGTTGATCGAGCGTATTCCGCCACCGACAGGCGTCGTCAGCGGCCCCTTGATGGACACAACAAATTCTTTCGATGCCTCGAGCGTCTCGTCAGGCAACCAGACGTCCTCGCCATAGACCTTGCATGACTTCTCGCCGGCGTACATCTCCATCCAGACGATCTTGCGCTTGCCCCCGTAGGCCGCCTTGACGGCGGCGTCGACCACCTTGAGCATCACCGGCGTGATATCGACGCCAGTGCCATCGCCTTCGATATAGGGAACGATGGGGTTGTCAGGAACGTTCAGGGTGGAGTCGGAATTGATGGTGATTTTCTCGCCGCTGTCCGGCAGTTTGATGTGCTTGTACATTGCTTGAGAGCCTCAGTCGATCTGATTGTGGGGGGTTGCGGGTCCGCCATACCGGGAACGGCCCGGCGGCGAAGTGAATTGAACTGGTGAAATGAAGTCGCGATTCTACATGGCCACCCCGGCCGGCGCGCAGCCGGACCCGTTCACAGGGACCTGAGCCGCCCCCCGCAAGCCCTTCATCTGGGGTTGCTTCGGGCGCCTCGCAGCAAAAAATCCTGAAATTCCTTTTCGCGATCTGAAACATTTTCAATTATATTCTGTAACGCTATGTTTTTTAATACCGTTGTAATCTGAATGGTGTTTGTTGCGTCGCGACAACACCTCGACTAAGTTCCTTTTCGACTGCACCTGCTGCGACCCCTACCTCTGACGGCAGCAAGTCAGCATGGAAAGCCGCGATTCCGGTTTTCTTATTGGCATGCCAGATCGGACCTCTGGCTTGCACGCAGTCATGGGCAGCGCCCGTAACCCCTCCCCGTTTGCACGGGCCAGTGTCTCTGGCCTGATCGGTGGCGACGGTTGGTGGGTGGCAACGGGCGCACAAGACACAAGATCAAGTACATGAAAGGAAGTACCCATGAATCGCGAGATCGAAATCGCAGAGTTGAAGAAACAGTGGGAAGAAAACCCGCGCTGGAAGACCACCCAGCGCCCCTATTCGCCAGAGGACGTGGTACGGCTTCGCGGCTCCGTGCAAATCGAGCACACGCTGGCGCGTCGAGGCGCGGAAAAGCTCTGGAAAATGGTCAACGAGGAGCCGTTCGTCAATTCACTTGGCGCACTGACCGGCAATCAGGCGATGCAGCAGGTGCGCGCCGGACTCAAGGCAATCTACCTCTCCGGCTGGCAAGTTGCCGCCGACGCCAACCTCTCCGGCGAAATGTATCCCGATCAATCGCTCTATCCGGCCAACAGCGTGCCGTCGATCGTACGCCGCATCAATAGCACCTTGATGCGCGCCGACCAGATCCACCATGCGGAAGGAAAAGACGAAATCGACTGGTTCGCCCCGATCGTCGCCGATGCCGAAGCCGGCTTCGGTGGCGTACTCAACGCCTACGAATTGATGAAAGCCATGATCGAGGCCGGTGCCGCGGGCGTGCATTTCGAGGATCAACTGGCCTCCGCAAAAAAATGCGGGCACATGGGCGGCAAGGTGCTGGTGCCGACACAGGAAGCAGTGCAGAAACTGGTGGCGGCACGCCTGGCGGCCGATACCATGGGCGTGCCAACGGTGCTGCTGGCGCGTACAGATGCAGAAGCTGCCAACTTGCTCACTTCCGACGTCGACGAAAATGACCGACCGTTCTGCACCGGCGAACGCACGCCGGAAGGCTTTTTCCGCGTCATGAATGGTATCCAGCAAGCCATTGCCCGCGGCCTGGCATATGCGCCCTATGCAGACCTGATCTGGTGCGAAACCGGCACGCCTGATCTTGCTTTCGCGAAGCAGTTTGCCGAAGCCATTCACCGCAAGTATCCGGATCAGTTGCTTGCCTATAACTGCTCGCCGTCGTTCAACTGGAAAAAGAATCTCGACGACGCCACGATCGCCAAGTTCCAGCGCGAACTCGGCGCCATGGGTTACAAGTTCCAGTTCATCACGCTGGCCGGCTTCCATGCGCTCAACTATTCGATGTTCGAGCTCTCGCAAGGCTACGCACGCGACAACATGACCGCATATGTGAAGCTTCAGCAGGCGGAATTCGCTGCTGAATCCGCGGGCTACACAGCCACCAAGCATCAGCGTGAAGTGGGCACCAGCTACTTCGACGACGTCGTGCAAGTGGTCCAGGCCGGCAAATCGTCAGTGACCGCCCTGAGCGGCTCGACCGAAGAAGCGCAGTTCGTCTGATCGTTCCGAGGCCCCGGCGCCGACGGCGCCGGGGTCAAACGCGATCACAAACACGCCGCAGCGGAGCCCATGCCCCGCTGCGGCGTTATACTTCCGGCATTGAATAAAACGTTATTTCATATTGCGCAACACACGGCTGTTTGCGCATCCCAACCAATAACCAATTCAGCTGGAGACCGCATGACCCAACAATACAGCCCGCCTGCGGGAATGGAAGTGACCGGCACGTTCAACTCCGAATATGCCGATATCCTGACGCCCGAGGCGCTCGAATTCCTTGCCAAACTGCACCGCAAATTCGATGCGCGCCGCGTCGAACTGATAGAACGCCGTGCGCTGCGCCAGAAAGAACTCGATGCAGGCAAGCTGCCGGACTTTCTTCCCGAGACTCAGCCGATCCGTGAAGCGGACTGGACCGTGGCCCCGGTACCGGCGGATTTGCAGGACCGTCGCACCGAAATTACCGGCCCGACCGACCGGAAGATGGTCATCAACGCGCTGAACTCGGGCGCAAAAATGTACATGGCGGACTTCGAAGACTCGAACACGCCAAACTGGGACAACCAGGTTGCCGGCCAGATCAACATGCGCGATGCCGTGCGCGGCGAAATCAGCTTCACCAGCCCGGAGGGCAAGCAATACAGCCTCGGCGACAAGGTAGCGACGCTACTGGTACGCCCGCGCGGCTGGCATCTGACTGAAAAGCATGTCAGCGTCGACGGCCAGCCCATGTCCGGCTCACTGTTCGATTTCGGGCTGTATTTCTTTCATAACGCGAAAGAACGCATTGCGCGCAAGTCCGGCATCTATCTGTATCTGCCAAAAATGGAGTCTCACCTCGAAGCACGACTATGGAATGACGTATTCGTCTCCTCGCAAAACGAACTCGGCGTGCCACAGGGAACGGTCAAGGCGACCGTGCTCATCGAAACCATTCTCGCTGCGTTTGAAATGGATGAAATCCTCTACGAACTGCGCGAGCACTCGGCAGGCCTGAACTGCGGGCGCTGGGACTATATCTTCAGCTGCATCAAGAAATTCCGGAACCAGGAAGGATTCATCCTCGCCGACCGCAACCTGGTGACCATGACCAGCCCCTTCATGCGCGCCTATTCGCTGCTGCTGATCAAGACCTGCCACAAGCGCGGTGCTTTTGCCATGGGCGGCATGGCGGCACAGATTCCGATCAAGAATGACCCCGCGGCGAACGAGGCCGCGCTGGAGAAAGTACGCGCGGACAAGGAGCGCGAAGCCAACGACGGACACGACGGGACCTGGGTCGCGCACCCGGGCCTGGTCCCGGTGGCACAGGAAGCGTTCGATCGGGTCATGAAGACGCCGAACCAGATAGCCAAGCAGCGCCCGGATGTCAATGTAAGCGCAGCCGACCTCGTCGATTTCCAGCCCAAGGGACCGATCACCGAGAACGGATTGCGCATGAACATCAACA
>JASFUE010000115.1:0-9400 GCA_050050435.1 Burkholderiales bacterium
GTGCGCTGGAAACGATGCGGCATGAAACATGTACTGCCATGCACCAGTGCCATTTCGTCGATGGTGCCGGGCACTGGGTTCAGCAGGAACAACCCGGAAAGGTCAGCCGGTTGTTACTCGACTTTCTCGGCACTGTCGGTTCGATTTGAGTGCGCAGGAAGCATAACTTCACCGATAGTGACGCGCGGCAGGGCCTGATGATTACTCCTGCGGCTTTTTCCTGCCTTCGTAAACAGAAGAAATCTTGCCGTCGACGCTGATCAAGCGGGTACCGTCTTCATCCCAGGTCAGCACGTCGAACTTGCCGCACGCGGCACCGATTTCGGATTGGGAATCCGGAGTTGTTCCGAGAACTTCGAGTGCTTCTTCCAGCGACATGCCGACTTTCACGCGAGATTCCGCGGAAGCACGCGAGTGACTGAAACCGTCCTCGCCACGCCCTGCTCCGTCCGGCATTGCGGAGCCGTATTCGGCTTCTTCCACGAATTCCGCAAACGAACCGTCACCGGACACCACGGTTTCGCGACGCTCAGCTTCGTCCGCCAGCACGTCGGACAGTGCCGATTCGGCTCTCGAAACACCGGCCGGAACGGCGTCGTGTGCCTGGCCAAAGGCCACGCTCGCTGGCACCAGCAGCACGACCAACCACCACCAGCGCATCCGGATTTTCGTTACCGTACCCGGCCTCCTGTCAGATCCGCTCATTTGCTGTCGCATCGGATTGAATTCCCCATAGCGTTAAGATACGCGCCTTGGCGCCAGTTTGCACCCACCGCGTTCGCCCTCACGCCCTTATTCTGAACCGCACCACTTCCCGACCACACAATGTCTTCGACCGTCCTGCACACAATTGTTCCCTCCAGCCCCGAAGCGCACCTGTTTGCCGTTTCCTGCACCATCGCCGAGCCTGACCCCGGCGGCCAGCAGTTCTCGATGCCGGCGTGGATTCCAGGCAGTTATCTGTTGCGCGAATTCGCCCGCCACGTGGTCCGCATCCGGGCACACAGCGCCCGGCAACCCGTACAGATCGCCAAACTCAACAAGAACACCTGGGTCGCCGAACCGTGCCCGGGCCCACTGACAATCGAATACGAGGTTTATGCATTCGACCTGTCGGTTCGCGGCGCCTATCTGGATACGACGCGCGGATTTTTCAATGGCACCTGTGTGTTCATGCGCGTTCACGGTACCGAGTCAACGCCACAGGACGTTGAAATACATCCGCCACAGGGCAAGCAATACAAGGCTTGGCGCATTGCAACCGCAATGACGCGAGCCGGCGCAAAATCATGGGCCTTCGGACGCTACACCGCCACGGACTATGACGAGTTGATCGATCATCCGGTGGAGATGGGCGTGTTTTCGCTCGCCAGCTTTCGAGCCGGTGGCGTGCCTCACGAGATCGTGATCAGCGGCCGGCACGATGCGGACATGAGACGGCTCACCCGAGACCTCAAGAAACTGTGCGAGACACAGATTGCGTTCTGGCGGGAAGCCCCGATGAAACGCTACCTGTTTCTGGTACTGGCTCTGGGCGACGGCTATGGCGGGCTGGAACATCGTGCATCGACTTCGCTAATTTGCAGTCGCGACAGTTTGCCTCGCCGTGACACAACGAAGTCGGACGAAAAATACACAACCTTTCTGGGCCTGTGTTCACACGAATATTTCCACACCTGGAACGTGAAGCGCATCAAACCCGAGGCATTCACACCCTATGACCTCGATCACGAAAACTACACGACGCTGCTGTGGGCATTCGAAGGTATCACTTCCTACTATGATGACCTGATGCTCGTGCGCGCCGGCCTGATTACGCGTGACGCGTATCTCGAACTTCTGGGACGTACCATTACCCAGGTGCATCGCGGTGCCGGCAGACTGAAACAATCCGTTGCCGAGTCGAGTTTCGACGCCTGGACCAAGTTCTACCGGCAGGACGAAAATGCGCCGAATGCCATCGTCAGCTATTACAGCAAAGGCAGTCTCATCGCATTTTGTCTCGACCTCCTGATGCGCCAGAAAAGCGGCGGGCGCAGATCGCTCGATCATGTCATGCGCGCACTGTGGAAACGCTACGGCCGAACCGCAATCGGCGTGCCGGAAGATGGCGTGCAGCAGATTGCCGAAGAGATTGCCGGCGCCAGCCTGGACCGTTTCTTTGACTCCGCCATTTACAGCGCTGGCGATCTGCCGTTGTCACGCATGCTCAAACAAGTTGGCGTCGAACTGCACCTGCGCCCGACTGAGTCGACGAGTGACCGTGGCGGCAAGCCCGCAAGTACTGGCGGAGGCAACCGGATCGACCTTGGTATACGCACCCGCGGCAACGGCAATGAGGTCGGGATTACTCATGTGCTGGACGGCGGCAGCGCCCAGCAGACCGGCCTTGCCGCAGGTGACATCCTGATCGCAATCGATGGGCTGCGTGTGTCCAAAAAAAATCTGGAAAAGCTGCTATCGAGCCATCGACCGGGCCAGCGCGTTCACTTGCATGTTTTCCGTCGCGACGAACTGCTGCAGTTCGAGGTTGAATTGTCACGTCCGCCGCGCGATACGGCGTTTCTGACGGTTGGCGACAACCCGACGCAAAAGCGCTCGCGCCGCTCCTGGCTGGGCACGGACTAACGAGTGCGCTAACGATGCCTTATTCGGGCGGGCAACGGTTCAGGCCGGCCCCGGATCGCCTACCCCGATCGGAGCCGGCGTCATGCGCACGATTTCCGAGAACAGCGCATCGAATTCATCGCCGCAGGCCTTGCCCTGTAACGGGTCGGCGTGGGCAGAAAACCGGTCCCTGACCTGCTGCCAGTCCTGCTCGGTCAGCACGTCTTCGGCAATCGGAATCAACCGGTTTTCTTCCTTGTCCATGTGGCGCCAGTAGAACTCACTGAAGACCCGCAGTGCGTCGGCGAAACCGGCTGCACCGTCGGGATGCCCCGCTTCCCACGTGCTCAAGGCAACAGTGAGCATGTTAAGCATTGCCTCGCCCTGGTCGTGTTCGGTTTCGAGTTCGCGAATCACATTGTCGGCGGCGTTACTGCGCTGCATCAGCAACGCAAACAGACTGGCATCTTCGCTGACATGGTGCCGGCGCTCCGGAAACTCGCGCAAATAGTAGAGCATGGCATGAAGCAGCCGGAAATCAGGGCCCCGTCCGCTGTCCCTGACTTTGCGCACGACCTGCGTCATGGCGTCGATCACCGCCGCCATCGACCGGTGTTCCGCCTTGATCAGTGATATCGCCTTCTGCCGCATATCAGCCTCCTTCCGAGCCGTTCGCCTGGATATCCGGTCTCGGACGAAATCAGGCGGCTGCACTGCGTGACAAGGGCATCAGCCCAAAGTCGTATTGCACAACCCACCAGGTTCTGTCGACCCGTTTCCCGTCGGGTGCAACTCCCGGATGGTGGGGTACGAAATCAACCACCAGCGAATCCTTCACCGCAAACACCGCGTCCGATTCGAGATACGGATCGCCTTTCACGAACAGATGAGTTGTCACCGGCTCAAAACCTGGCGCCGACACGATCATGTGCGTATGCGCCGGACGGTAAGGATGCCGACCCATTTTCAACAGCATTTTCCCAACCGGTCCATCAGTCGGGACCGGATAGCTCACCGGCTTGACCGTCCAGAACGCGTAGCGCCCTTTTGCATCAGTCGTGATACGGCCACGCGCCCGCTTCTCGCCACCGGGGCGCTGCACATCGTACTGCCCAGCGCCATCGGTTGACCAGATATCGAGCGTCGCGCCGGCAATCGGCTTTCCGTCGGACGATCTCACGCTTCCCGAAAAATAGGCCGGCTCGCCTTCTACTCCTTCCGCAATGTTTGACCCAAGCGGCGTGTCCGGCGCACCCTCCACATAAAATGGACCGAGCACCGTCGATTCTGTCGCGCCGGTCGACTTGCGATGATTGATTGCATCGACCAGCATCGATACGCCAAGCGTATCTGATAGCAAAATGTACTCTTGGCGTTTTTTATCGCATCTCTGTCCGGTCGCGGTCAGAAACTGGATAGCCTCGAACCACTCGGCTTCGGTCAGCCCTGTTTCCCGAACAAATGCATGCAGATGCTTGATGAGACTGGTCATGATCTGCCGAAACCTTTTGTCAGAAGCACCTTCGAGCCTCCCCAGTACGGCTTCGGTAAGATTTGTATCCGTGCTGCCCGGCATGGTCACCCCTTTTCGCTCAGACTCTTTCAATCAGTGCAGCAATACCCTGACCAACTCCGATGCACATGGTGGTCAACGCATAGCGGGCTTTTCTTTGTACCAGTTCGTGGGCGGCAGTCGTCACCAGGCGTGCGCCACTCATGCCAAGCGGATGGCCGAGCGCAATCGCACCACCATTGGGATTGACCCGCGGATCATCGTCTTTTAGCCCTAGTTCGCGCAACACCGCCAGCCCCTGCGCTGCGAACGCTTCGTTCAGTTCGATCACGCCGATGTCATCGAGTTTGATCCCGGTTCGCGCCAGCAGCTTGCGCGTGGCAGGCACCGGTCCGATTCCCATGATCCGCGGCGCACATCCGGCAGTGGCAACCCCGACTACACGCGCCATCGGCGTCAGGCCGAAGCGCGCCGCTGCGGTTTCGCTCGCAATCAACAGCGCGCACGATCCATCGTTCACGCCCGAAGCGTTGCCCGGTGTCACCGTACCATCCGCCCTGACGACAACTTTGAGTCTGGACAGCGCATCCAGTGAGGTTGCTCGCGGATGTTCGTCGCGATCAACCACCAGCGCATCGCCTTTGCGTTGCGGCACGCTGACCGGCACGATCTCGGTTGCCAGCCGGCCGTTTTCCTGTGCCGCCGCCGCTTTTTCCTGGGAACGCAACGAAAAGGCATCCTGGTCACCGCGCGAGATGCCGAACTCGGCTGCCACGTTTTCCGCGGTCTCCGGCATCGAATCGGTGCCGTAGAACTGCTGCATCAACGGATTCACGAAACGCCAGCCGATGGTGGTGTCAAAAACGGCATTGCTTCGCGAGAAAGCAGCCGTAGCTTTTGGCATCACGAAAGGTGCCCGCGACATGCTTTCGACGCCGCCGGCAATCATCAACTGCGCTTCGCCGGACATGATGGCGCGCGCGGCAATGCCCACGGCATCCATGCCGGATCCGCACAGCCGGTTGACCGTGGCGCCCGGAACGGATTCAGGCAGACCGGCCAGCAACAAGGCCATGCGCGCGACATTGCGGTTGTCTTCACCAGCCTGGTTGGCACAACCGAAAATCACGTCATCGAGCGCTTCCCAGTCGACCGAGCCGTATTGCTCCCTGAGTGCCCTGAGCGGTATTGCCGCGAGATCGTCGGTGCGCACTGATGACAATGCGCCGCCGTAACGGCCAATGGGTGTACGTAACGCGGCACAAATAAACGCTTCTGCCATGACTCTCCCCCGGTTATTGAACGCATGCACGAGCTACTCATGATCGGGCCGGCTTTCAACCCCGGCCCGGGACCAACATGCGCCATGTTAACGCCGTCGCCGGGCACTCACGCGCGCCGCACCCGCACGCCGACCTTGCTGACCTTGCCTTCATCAACTTCGCGAACCACCAGTTCCATTGAACCGAGCAGGACGCGATCGCCCACCACACAACGTTTGTGAAAACGCCGGTCGAGAAACTCGGCCAGTGTCATGCCCTTTGCCAGCGGCGGCACGCTGGCACCGTATACGCTAGCCACCTCTTCCAGGCTCGCATCGCCTTTGAGAGCGAAGCTGCCGAAGTACTCCGTTTGCTCATGTTCCTCGGCTTCATCGAGCGGCATCAGCAGCTGGTCAACGAGATGCGCGTGCTCCTGCGGCGTGATCACATAAAGCAGATCGTTTGCCTCGACAGCGAAATGGGTCAACGCCTCGATTGCCTTTCCCTCACGGAAAGCCGCCACCACCCGCACGTCTTCGGGCAACATCAACGCGCCCACGGTGTGGTCGATCGCGGGACTGTTTGCTGCGATCCGGTAGCCGAGAATCATCAGGTCCGACTGGCCCGGCACTTCCAGACTCTCCGCATAGTACGGCGCATGTTCGCGCGGGAGCCTGAGCCTGAACATCTCGGCAAGCGGCGCAACCGTCCATCCCTGTATGAGCAAGGACGCCAGCACCACGAAGAAGGCAACGTTGAAATAGAGATGGCCATTGGCAACGCCACCGAGCACCGGAAACGTCGCCAGTACAATCGGAACCGCGCCGCGCAGTCCGACCCAGCCGATGAAAACCTGTTCGCGCCACGGAAAATAGAACGGCAACAGACTGATCCATACCGCCACCGGACGGGCAACAAAGATCAGCACCGCCGCAACCAGAAGACCGACATGCCAAGTCGAGAACAGGATGCTCGGCGTGACCAACAGACCAAGCATCAGGAAAAGGGTGATCTGCGACAGCCACGCCAGTCCATCATGCACACGGCGAATATTGTTTGCCGCATGCAAACGCGTGTTGCCCAGCACCAGTCCGGCAACATAGATCGCCAGAAAACCACTGGCTCCGGCAACCGTGGTTGCCCCGTAAATGGTCAATCCACCCGCCGCCGCCAGCAATGGATACAAACCCACAGTCAGATTCACGCGTGATATCAACCAGGCAAGCGCCCGGCCTCCGCCGAGGCCGATCAACGCACCGAGACCGAACTGATAAAAGAAATCCACGACGACCGACAGGCCGAGCGATTCAGCACCCGTCTGAACAGCCGCAACAAATACCAGGGTCAGAAATACCGCCATCGGGTCGTTGCAACCGGACTCGATTTCCAGCGTCGTGCCAACCCGCTGTTTCAAGTGCATGCCGCGCGAGTGCAACAGCGAAAACACCGCCGCGGCATCGGTGGAGCCGACAATCGCGCCGACCAGCAATCCCTGGCGCCAGTCAAAGTCGAGCAACCAGCTTGCTGCCAGCCCGACAATGCCAGTCGTGAGCATCACGCCAACGGTGGCCAGCGACAACGCCGGGCGAAGCCCGACGCGCGAGCTCTCGGCGCGCGTTCGCATGCCACCGTCGAACAGAATGACCGCTAACGCGATGGTGCTGACTAGATACGCCGCATGGAAATTGTGGAAACTGATTCCGCCAGCGCCCTCCTCACCGGCCACCATTCCGATGGCGAGAAACACCAGAAGCAATGGCGCGCCGGTGCGCTGGGAGACAACGCTCGCGAGGATGCTCAGCATTACCAGCACGGCGCCAATCAATACTGCGTGATTTGCGAAATCCAAACCTGCTCCAGATCTGATTCAGACCGACACGGCAACAAGCGAACCGGTGCGCGCGCCGGCCAGACCGTTGGCACTGCGCCCGCTCAAGCTTGATTACCCGACTGCTGCGGACGCCAGCGTAACAACCGTCGCTCGGCAATGGTCACGATTTTGTCCAGCACCAGTGCACACAGGGTCAGCACCAGTACGCCGGCAAATACCGTGTTGATATCGAATACCCCTTCCGCTTGCAGGATGAGGTAGCCGACACCTTTTGCCGAGCCGAGATACTCACCAATGACCGCACCGACGAATGCCATACCCACTGCGGCATGCAAACTGGAAAAAACCCAGGCCGTGGCACTGGGCAAGTAGACCTGGCGCAACAGCTGACGTTTGCTTGCGCCGAGCATGCGCGCATTGGCCACCAGCACCGGGTTGACCTCACGCACGCCATGATAGACGCTGAAGAAGACAATAAAGAACACCAGCGTCACGCCAAGCAACACTTTCGACCAGATTCCGAGACCGAACCAGACCGCGAAAATCGGCGCCAGGATAACCCGCGGCATCGAGTTGAACGCCTTTATGTAAGGGTCGAATAGCCGCGACGCCGTGTTCGACAGCGCCAGCCACAAACCCACCAACAAGCCTGCCACGGTACCAATGACAAAAGCGAGCATCGTTTCGACCAGTGTCACTGCAAGATGCTTGTAGATGATGCCATCGACAAACCACTCGCGTATCCGGTCCAGCACGATCAGCGGTCTGCCGAAAAAGAACGGCGGGAGAATTTCCGTGCGCGTCAATACGTCCCAGACAACAAACAAGGCCAGCAACAGCAGCACCTGGAATACTGCAATCTTGCGTGACTCCCTCATGCGGAATCCCGGGAAAAACTTTTTCGCACCTCGATTTTCAGCGCATCCCAGATGGTTCTGTGCAACTCGAGGAACTGCGGTGTAAGGCGCACTTCGGAAACGTCACGCGGTCGCGCCAGATCGATTCGGAATTCCCCGACCGGCCTGCTGCCCGGCCCTGCCGATAACACCACGACCCGGTCGGACAGAGAGATGGCTTCCTCGAGATCATGAGTGACGAAGGCCACCGACTTGCGATCCTGCGACCACAGTTCGAGCAGCTCGTTTTCCATCAGGCTCCGCGTTTGCACATCCAGTGCGGAAAACGGTTCATCCATCAACAGGATTTTCGGGTCGAGAATCAGGGTTTGCGCCAGCGCCACCCGCTTGCGCATCCCTCCGGACAATTCGTGAGGATATTTTTCGCCATGGCCGGCAAGATGCACACGCGTCAGCCATGCCTCGGCCTGTGTCCCTGCATCCGACTTTGACACGCCACGCAGCTCCAGACCCAGCATCACGTTTTCGCGGGCCGTTCGCCACGGCAACAAGGCGTCGCTCTGGAACAGGTAACCGGCCTGGTCATTCATTGCGCTCAATGCCTGGCCGAATACCTCGACTGAACCGGTGGTGGGTCTGAGCAAACCGGCGGCGACGTTGAGCAAGGTCGATTTTCCGCAACCGGTTGGCCCGACCAGCGAGACGAACTCACCTTCGGCAATGTCCAGATCGACCCCGGACAGTGCGCAATAGGAATCGCCCTCGCGCGCCGGGAACCTACAGGTAATGTCATCGAGTCGCAGCGCGGTTCTTGTCATAAAACGGTCAAGTTTGTTGTTCTGATCATTCTGTTGTCCGGCGCTCGCCAGCAAAAGTGGCGCCGGATGTTCTGGCAACCGTTGTAACGATGATGCCGGCCGACTGTAGCGCTTTGCCAAAAAATAGCGTGCAAGTCCAACCCGACAATTCTACCTTTGAACGGATTTTTCCACGTCGTACGGCCTGACCGGGCCGCTGGCAACCGGTCCCAAGGGCTCCCCTCCGGCCGGCTCCGGCCAGCTTGTTGCTTGATTTCCGGGAAACACGCCAGGAGGAGAACCTTCATGCCGGCACCACACAGCTGACCAGGGACCGCCGCCCCCTCATTTATACTGTTTGCCAATGCCACTGCGGGCAGAAACCGGCACGCCCCGGGCTGACCCGCCCCCCCCGGATTTCGGAGAAAGATCACATGATTAAGAAAAGTGCCTGCGGGAATCCACAACGATGAGGCTTGGTAACGCTGAGTCCTACATCGATATCGAAGTACACGAACCGGTTGCCCCCAATA
>JASFUE010000116.1:0-9397 GCA_050050435.1 Burkholderiales bacterium
GAGGGGGAAGTCGAAACGCTTTCCGACGGCAAGATCCACAAGATCTCACCGGGTGTAATCTACGCACTGGACCAGCATGACAAGCACTATCTGCGCGCCAAAACGAAGATGCGCATGATTTGTGTGTTCAACCCACCGCTGACCGGGCGCGAAGTGCACGATGAAGAAGGTGTATATCCGCTGCTCGATGAGCCGGCAGCCGCATAGGCTGTCTTTGATCAACCGATTAACACTAAATACAACGCAGTTTGAGAAGGTAAGCTAAATGGCACCAATTACAGATGCATACGAGTCGCGCGTCACCAAGGACGCGGCAATCATTACGCGGCGAGACCCTGTCGTCTATTCAGACCTGACGGGAGACACCGGTTCGGGCGCCACTCGCGAGCAACTGGAGAATTTCAAGAGCGACGGTTTCATGTTGCTCGAAGGCGTTCTCTCCGGGCGCGAAACCAAAGCGCTTCTCGCAGAAGTCGAGAAGATGGTCCGCGACCCGCAAATTAGTTCGCGCGCAGAGGCGGTGCGCGAGCCTGGTGGTGACGTCGTCCGCTCGGTATTCCGGGTTCACAAGATCAATCAGGTCCTGTCGCGGCTGGCGCGTGATCGCCGGCTGGTAAACATCGCCAGGCAAATCGTTGGCTCGGACGTTTATATCCACCAATCGCGTGCCAATCTGAAACCGGGCCTGTTCGGAAAAGAATTCTACTGGCATTCCGACTTTGAAACCTGGCACGTCGAAGACGGCATGCCCAACATGCGGGCGGTCAGTTGCTCGATTCTGCTCACCGACAACTATGAGCACAATGGACCATTGATGATCATGCCGGGCTCGCATCAGTACTTCATCAGCTGCATCGGTGAAACACCGCCCGATCATTACAAGGAGTCCTTGCGCAAACAGGAATATGGCGTGCCTGATCCGGACAGCCTCCGGTTTCTGGCAGATCAGGGCGGCATCAAGTCGATGGTCGCGCCGGCCGGTTCGGTGGTGTTCTTTGACTGCAATGCAATGCATGGTTCGAGCAGCAATATCTCGCCGTATCCCCGTAGCAATGTGTTTTTTGTCTACAACAGTGTCGAGAACACATTGAATCGTCCCAAATACGGGCTGGATCCACGGCCGGAACACATTGCTACTCGCGACGACTTTACGGCCATCACACCGGTCGAACCGGAATACCTGCGCGACGTAAGCAAAAGCACGGGCAGTTGAGCCGGTGGCGGCAACAATGAAACACGTGCCCGGATGAAAACAGATAACCAGGGAGGCTGACCATGCTGCCGAAACTGCTACGTAGCGCAATTATCGCTGTCGCCGTAATGCTGGCGGCGTGCTCGCAGGAATCAGGCGACAGCGATTCAACATCCAAAGACAGCGTCACGCTCGATGACGCAAGAAAGGCCGGCGTCATCAAGGTAGGTTTTGCCAATGAGGCCCCTTATGCCTACCTCGACAGTTCGACCAATGAGCTGACCGGTGAAGCACCCGCTATCGCACGTGTCATTCTGAAGCGTCTCGGCGTGGATGAAGTCGAAGGTGTCTTGACCGAATTTGGCTCGCTCATTCCGGGCTTGCAAGCCAAGCGCTTCGATATCATCGCGGCCGGCATGTACATCCTTCCCGAGCGTTGCAAGCAGGTGACGTTTTCAAATCCGACCTATGGCATTGGCGAAGCATTCCTGGTCATGTCAGGCAATCCGAAAAACCTGCATAGTTACGAAGGGCTGGCTGGTAACGCGGATGCCACGCTCGGCGTGGTGGCAGGCACCGTGGAGCGGGGCTACGCACGCAAGACCAATATCCCCGACGAGCGGGTTCAGGTATTTCCCGACGGGCCCAGCGCAGTCGCCGGCGTCGCGGCAGGACGCATCGATGCCTATGCCGGTACCAGCCTGACGATTCAGGACATCGTCTCCAAGACCACGGATGGCACACTCGAACGGGCGAAGCCGTTCACTGACCCGGTCATCGACGGAAAATCGGTTCGTGGCTATGGTGCGTTTGCCTTCCGCAAGGCCGATCAGAGCCTGGTCGATGCATTCAACCGTGAACTGGCCAATTTCATTGGTTCTGCCGAGCATCGTGAGCTGGTCAAGCCCTTCGGATTTACCGAACAGGAGCTACCCGGTGACGTGACCGCCGCGCAACTTTGCGCTGGTTGATTGCTTCTATTGCACTGCAAGCCCGAATCTACAACGGCGTGAGACGTGACTGAACTCGTCCCGCCGTTGCTGGCCGGCCTCAGCGTAACGCTGCAGCTCACATTGGGCGGATCGCTACTCGGTATCGTTGCTGCGCTGATAGCCGGTCTGTCGAGACTGTCCCGAATTATTCCGGTACGCTGGTTGGCAGCATCCTATATCGAAGTCTTTCGCGGCACTTCGGCACTGGTGCAGCTATTCTGGTTCTATTTCGTGCTGCCACTGTTCGGGCTGTCGCTCAATGCAACTGTGGTCGCAATTCTGGTGCTCGGTCTCAACGCCGGCGCCTATGGTGCCGAAGTAGTCCGCGGCGCCATCCTCGCCGTTCCCAAAGGCCAGTCGGAAGCCGCCATTTCGTTGAATCTGTCGCGCTGGAGCACCATGCGGCGGATCATTCTGCCGCAGGCCGTGCCAGCCATGTTGCCGCCGGCCGGAAACCTGTTGATCGAACTTCTGAAAAATACTGCGCTGGTTTCCCTCATAACCATTACCGATCTGACATTCAGTGCGCAGATATTGCGCGCCGAAACGCTGCAGACGACTGAAATCTTCTCCCTGGTATTGCTCATGTATTTTGCGGCGGCAATGGTCATTGCACTGCTGATGCGCCTGCTCGAACGGTGGTTGTCGCGAGTGCAGGGGAGAATGGCGACATGATCTGGGACTGGCAATACGCGCTCGGTTCGCTGCCGGTGCTGGCAAGCGGCTTGAAGATCACGGTGCAGGCCACCTTGCTCGGAATGGCGTTCGCACTGGTGGTCGGGCTTGTTCTGGCCCTGGCTCGCCGCACGCATTTCGTGCTGCTCTCGTGGCCGGCGGCATTTATTGTTGAATTCATCCGCAGCACGCCATTGCTTGTGCAAATTTACTTCCTGTTCTACGTGCTGCCCACCGTCGGCGTAACCATGAGCCCGCTCGCCACCGGAATACTCGCGCTCGGGCTGCACTATGCCGCGTATTGCTCGGAAGTCTATCGCGCCGGGATTGAAAGCATTCCCCGCGGCCAATGGGAAGCGGCAACGGCACTGAATCTGAACCGGTTCACCACCACCTTCAAGGTCATCCTGCCGCAAGCGATTCCACCGGTGGTGCCTGCCTTGGGAAACTATCTCGTAGCCATGTTCAAGGACACGCCGTTGTTATCCGCGATCACCGTGCTGGAAATGCTGCAACAGGCAAAAATCCTCGGCTCCGAAACATTCCGCTATATCGAGCCATTGACCCTGGTCGGTGTCGCCTTCCTGGTCATGAGCCTGGTGGCGGCGGCCGGAATTCGTGTTCTGGAAAGAAGACTCAAACCCTATGCCGCCACCTGAACCTGCGATTTCGACCGAGGCGACTCCTGCCGTTCGCATACGCGGATTACGCAAGCAATATGGCGATCTGCAGGTATTGCGCGGCATCGACCTCGAGGTGCCGCAGGCGCAAACCGTGAGCATCATCGGACCCAGCGGTTCCGGCAAATCGACGCTGCTGCGACTGTTGATGACACTGGACCGGCCCACGGACGGGCGCATCGAAATCGAAGGTGAATCGCTTTGGACTGTCGATCAGGGAGACAGGGAAGTGTCCGCGGGGGAAGAGCACGTGCGCAGAGTGCGTTCAAAAGTCGGCATGGTGTTCCAGCACTTCAACCTGTTCCCGCATATGAGCGCCCAAGCCAACGTCGCGCTCGCACCGATCAATGTCAAGGGACTGTCCCGTAGCGAGGCCGGCGAGCGTGCCCGTCATTATCTCGACCTGGTCGGACTTGGCGACAAACACGATGCATTTCCTGCGCATTTGTCGGGCGGCCAGAAGCAGCGCGTGGCAATTGCCCGCGCGCTTGCCATGCAACCGCGCATCATGCTGTTTGACGAGATTACCTCGGCGCTGGACCCGGAACTGGTGGGTGGCATTCTCGCCATTCTTCGCGACCTCGCACAACAACGCACCATGACCATGCTGATCGTGACGCATGAAATGAAGTTCGCCGAACGATCCTCCGACCGCGTACTGTTCTTTGATCAGGGCCGTATTCTGGAAGACGGCCCCCCGGAACAGGTGCTTCAGAATCCGCAACAGACACGCACACGCGAATTCCTGAAATCGGTCCTGGAAGAATAGCCACAGGTAGCGCAGAACCGTCTCGCGCCGCTACACATTCACCGCTTATCCCGAAGCCGTACCCAGACCGATGACATCGTCGCTGGCCAGTTGTTCGATGTCGGTTTCGCTATAACCGAGTTCGCGCATGATCTCGCCAGTCTGCGCACCGAGTGGCTGGGGCGGCAAGCGTACCGGCGGCACTTCACCGTCATACTGCACCGGATGCTTCACCACCGTCAGCGGCGATTCAGTGGCGCCTGCAATGGTTTCGAACGATCCGAGGTAGGCAACCTGCGGATCGATTTCCACGGCAGCGTAGTCATTGACCGGCGCGTGCCACAGCTTGTGTCCGGTGAGAATGCGCTCCCATTGTGCGGTCGTACGCTTGAGCAAGGCCTGCTTGACGATGGCGATAATCTCGGTGCGGCGCGGAAAGGTTTCGTCGTTGTCAAACTCTGCCAGTGCCGGTTCTTCCAGCGCCTTGGCAAGCGTTGGCATATCAGCAAACGAAAGCACCATTTGGCCATCGGCTGTTTCGTACGCGCCATAAGGGGCAGGGAACATCCAGCCGCCAGAGTGTTTCGGATGGCGAATCGTCTGCGGACGGGGACCGTTCAGATAACAGGTCAGTGATTCCATTTGCAGGTCGAGCGCAGCCGAGAGCAGATTGACGTCGATGCGACAACCCTCACCGGTGCGCTCGCGTTTGACCAGAGCGGCCAGAATACTCATCGCGAGGATCATGGCCCCGTGGTGGTCGACCGCGGACACGCCCACCGGACGCGCGCCGTCCTCGTTATCGCCGGTCACGGCCGCAAGGCCGGAGATTGCCTGGATCAGCATGTCCTGCCCAGGCCGATCCACATAGGGGCCGCCCGATCCGTATCCGGACGCACAGGCATAGATGACCCGGGGATTGCCGGCTTTTACGTCTTCATAACCCAGCCCGAGCCGGTCCATGACGCCTGGCCGAAAATTCTCGGCCACCACATCCGCACCCAGGGTCAGCTTGCGCGCGATTTCCTGTCCACGTTCGGATTTGAGGTCGAGCGCCATGCTGCGCTTGTTGCGGTTGGCGCATAGAAACAACAGGCTTTCACCATCGACCTTGCGGTTGGCACCGCCCCATTGCCGCTGAAAGGCACCACCGATCGGTTCAACGGCGATTACATCCGCGCCAAGGTCACCGAGCGTCTGCATCGCCGCGGGACCCATCAGGAAGTGGTTGAAGCTGACGATTCTGATTCCCTCGAGCGCGTTCATGCCTTGTCCTTGGCAACCCAGGCAAGAATGTGCTCGGCCACGGCGACGGTTTCGCCTCTCTGGTTGGTCACTTCAACCGAGGCTCGAGTACGATCGCGTTCGCGGTCGATCTCCTTGATGGAATAGGTCACGGTAATTGTGTCGTTGATGAACACAGGCCCGACAAAGCGCACGCGATCATAGCCCAACGATACCGGGGTAGAGTCGATGCCCCTGCGTACACTGGTATCGATCATCATGGTCGACGCGGTCGACATGTAGCCCACCATCAGCGCGCCATGGGCGATGCGCTTGCCGTAACGGGACTTCTTCATGTACTCCTCGTTCACGTGGTTTCCGGCAAAATCGCCAGTGATCCCCGCAAACATATAGATATCGGTTTCGCCAACGGTCTTGGAAAAGCTGACCGTTTCTCCCACAGCGACGTGATAGTCTTCCATGCAGTTTCTCCACCCTGTTATTTTGATGTTCGACATGTGCCAGGCCGACAGCACGGCGGCCGGCGTGGTGGGGCCAACATACAACAAAAACGCCCGCTTCGGTGCAGGCCGCAGACCAACCCATCGTGCGGCGTCTCACCGCAGCTGAACGAGGAGAAGTAGGGATGACAAAAACATTACTGCAAGTCGAAATTGCCGATGGCGTAGCGCTGGTCACGCTGAACAATCCGCCGATGAATCTGGTCTCCGTCGATTTGACGCGGCAGTTGCACGCGACATTGGACGACCTGGAGCACGACAAGAGGGTGAGGGTACTGGTGCTCAGCGGAGCCAACCCGGATGCGCGGGCCTTCTGTGCCGGGTCCGACGTCAAGGAATTCCCGGATTACATGACGCCGGGCTCGGTGCTCGAAAAGAAACTGGTATTCGAAAACAAGACCTACGACAAGCTCGATGATTTCCCCAAGCCAACCATTGCTGCCGTGAACGGTCTGGCCTACGGTGGCGGGCTGGAGCTGGCGGTGTGCTGCGACATCATCGTCGCGGCTGACACAGCGCGTCTGGCATTGCCGGAGATCAAACTGGGCATATTCCCGGCGACCGGCGGCACTTATCGGGTGCCACGGCGCGTTGGCGTCGGCCGCTCGAAAATCATGATGTTCACAGGTGAGCCACTCGACGCCAGCACGGCAAAGGAATGGGGGCTGGTCGAACAGGTGGTGCCGGCGCAAGACCTCCTGGACACCGCCTTGACACTGGCACGCACCATAGCGAAAGGGCCTGCCAACTCGCTGAAACTGTGCAAGCAGGCCATCGACGAATCGTTGAAGTCCGACCGTGACACGGCAATCGATCACATGCTCAAACTCAGCGACGAGGCATTCTGTACCGACGAATGCAAGGAAGGCGTGCGGGCTTTTCTGGGCAAAGAAACACCGCAGTTCCCTTGCGCATAAGCCGCCGCCTATGAAGTTGAGCCAGGGAGCGTTGCTTTACCTTATGTACGCTTTCCAGGTTGCGTCGACTGGCGGGAAGCTCGCGGAGAGGGCGGCGCACTGCGGCGTGGAACGGGTCGCCGGATCATATTTCACATCCAGATGGGTGGCATCGGCCATGCGCAACAACAGCGTGTCATAACCGCCTGCGTGACTGAGGTCATAACAAACCGTTGTACCCGGCCCGATATTTTCGGGGTCGGGGTTGACTACGGCAACAAGTGACCGATCCATATTGACACGGAACGGATTCGCAATTTGTGGTGCGCTCACCGGTGGCGTCCAGGTGGATGGATCCAACAAGGCCAGGCTCGGCGTGGTGCTGCCTCCAGCGGCATTGCCGATACCGATCTGGACCTGGTCTGAATTCCGGTTGAGCGGAATGATGCTCAGCGCTGCCGCTTCGTAGTCCATCACCACGGTTGGCAACGCGTCCAGGACTGGATTGAACCATGCGCCACGTAGTTTCCCGGGCTTATCCCAACCGATGATGCCGCAGCTTGCAGTCGTAGAGTCGAGCTTGGCACGCCAGGCCGATTGCAACCCCGTGCTGCTATCCATGTAATCGATGAAGCAGGCACCGTTGAACATTTTGTTACCGGTGTTATAGATCGACAGATCAACGCCGCTCAACACGGGAAAGAGCGGTGCATAATCACTGTAGGTCGGATAGCGATTGGGGGCCATATTGGCGAAGACGCCGTTGACGTAGCGCGTATCCACGATGCCGATATCCCATGCGTTGGAATAATCTTTGGTGATCCCCAACTGGTCACCGGCCGCAAGCGATAGTTTGGGAGGGCCGCCGCGCTGTCCGAGAAACATCAGCCATGGACCGCTACCACTCCCTCCAAGGTCAAGCCATGCGGCACTATGTGTGGTGAGATGCGTGTCGATGGCGGGACTCAGGCCATGAAGATGATCGAAGTAGGAATGGACGCTGCAGGAATGTTCGACAAAGAGTTGGTAATCGAAATCGGGGCGTCCCGGCACTTGCTGTCGAAACAGCATGAACAATTCACCATCGGCCATGTTATGGACCGGATAACTGCTCAGCCCGCCTCTCAATGGACGCGGGTAAGTCAGATACATGTGATCGACTGAAAGGACGTGCATCCCGCCGGGGTTGAGGTTACCAAGCGGAATGACCGAATCGATATTGTCGATATCCGTTGGCGGCGCGGTCAGCAAACCTGCGGACACGGCTAGATCCCGCTCACAAGGGATAAGCGTCGGGACCGGGATATAAGGCGGCAGCACATAGACAATGATGACCGCCGCACCGATCAGCAACCCCAATAGCCAGAATATTCTTTTCATCATTGGTGCCTTATGGCGCGAACGATAACAAGCTATATGAAGTTATCAAGCGGCGCCAGTTGCTCTGGGTGGCCTCGCAACATGCATTATCGAAATTTTAGTAATGTAGTGGATTGTGCATAGTTGGAAAAATTCTGGAAATCATGCTCGAACTCGTGTCGAGTCGCTGTCCTAACGGCTCGCGAATATGATTCATATCTGCGAAATTGACCATCTCGTTCTGCGCGTGGTTGACCTCGATCGCATGCTTCACTTCTATTGCGACGTGCTCGGCTGCAACGTGGAACGGCGTCAGGACAAGATCGGTCTGATCCAGCTTCGCGCCGGCGCATCCCTGATCGACCTCGTTCCTGTGGATGGCGAACTCGGCCGGGCCGGTGGGGCCGCGCCGGAAAAGGATGCACGCAACCTCGACCACTTCTGTCTACGGGTCGATCCATTCAACGAGCAGGCGATTCGCAATCATCTGGCCGCCTTCGGAATCGAGGCTGGCCCGGTCGCTTCACGCTACGGCGCCCGTGGCTCGGGACCTTCGATCTACATCACCGATCCGGAAGGCAACGTCGTCGAACTCAAAGGCCCTGCCAAAGCCTAATCCCGAAATGCCCGTGGCGGTCCGGGCCACGCCGTCCTGCAATGGGTGTAACGGCAGGTTCCGGATCAGTGGCAGACTACGACTTTGCGTTGCCGGCGCGGCAGCGAAAACCAACTGGCCGAACCGAACCGTTTGCAGAAGGAAGTCAACAAGTGCCAATAATCGAGCGAGACCCGTGGCGAAACCAGTATTTCGAAAAGGTTTCCTGCCCGGATGATGTGCTGATCCCGACTGATGACGAACATGCCTACGAACTGTATCCGGAACATCGCTGGATCTATAACAAGCTGCTGATCTGCGACACCCAGGGCATTCATGGTGCGCCTCATGGCGTGCCGCCGAAACAGTATCCGGTCTTCAGCAAACCAATCTACAACCTGGCCGGAATGGGCGTTGGCGGTCACGTTATTTCGAATGCCGAGGAAATGATGGTTCACAGCGCCGCCGGCCACATGTGGATGGAAATGATGAGCGGGGATCATGTCAGTACCGAT
>JASFUE010000117.1:0-9283 GCA_050050435.1 Burkholderiales bacterium
AGATCACCGACGCCGGCGATCAGCGGCTCGAGGAACTGGCGCAGGACATGAAAGGCGTGTGGGCCGGCCCGCGCCGGCGCGAGCAACTGGTGCGTCAGGCCCTCTCGGCGCTGTACCAGTTCGAGCGCGACAAGCACTACCTGGTGCGCGATGACAAGGTCGTCATCATCGACGAGTACACCGGGCGGCTGATGCCGGACCGTTCCTGGGAGCGCGGACTGCACCAACTCATCGAGATCAAGGAAGACTGCGAGGTGACTGGCCAGCGCGATACGCTCGCGCGCATCAGTTACCAGCGCTTCTTCCGCCGTTATGTTCATTTGTGCGGGATGACCGGTACCGCCAGTGAAGTCGGCGCGGAACTGTGGAATGTCTACGGCTTGCGGGTTGCACGCATCCCGACCAACAAGCCGGTTCGGCGCAAGTATTACCCGGCACGTTATTTCGGCCGCACCGAGGACAAGTGGCGTGCTGTGATCGAGAGCATAGAAAAGCATCGCGCACTCGGGCGTCCGGTGCTGATCGGCACCCGCTCGGTTGGCGCGTCCGAACACCTGGCGGGCTTGCTCGATGCCGAAGGCTTGCCATACGCCCTGCTCAATGCCCGTCAGGACAAGGACGAGGCGGAAATCATCTCGCTCGCCGGCGAGCCGGGTCGTATTACCGTAGCGACCAACATGGCCGGCCGCGGTACCGATATCAAGCTCGCTTCCGGGGTCGGTGACAAAGGCGGCTTGCATGTGATTGCCACCGAACGTCACGACTCCGGGCGAATCGACCGCCAGTTATTCGGTCGTTGCGGACGTCAGGGAGATCATGGCAGTTGTGAAGCCATCCTGGCGATTGAAGACGATCTGGTGAGATCGCGCCTCGGACCGGCAGCACGTTTGAGTGCCTTCGGTCCACTGCCCGAGTGGCTGGGAAAGAGTGTCTTCTCGCTTGCCCAGATGCGAGCCGAGCGCGTGCACTCGAGAATGCGGCGTGACTTGCTCGATATGGACGAGTATCTGGGCAACATGCTTGCGTTCTCGGGGCGCGGCGAATAACGCCTGCGTCAATGAGACGCTAGATTTTCTGTTTCTTCGCGTCCGTATCGCCCGGCGGCGTGCTGCGCGTTTTCGGCGGCGCATTGGCCTGGATCAGGATGCGCACGCGGCGCTCATCCGCACCGCGCCGGTTATCGAAGATGATGTAGTAGTTTCCCGACTCGGGAATGACCACGCTGAATGACAGCTTCCTCTCCAGCGTGCCCTGAAATGCCGGGCTGATCGGAGAAGGGTAGCGCTTGAGTTCGGCTTCGTGCACCAGAATGACGACCAGGCTGCCGCTTGCCGCAACCTGAACTTTCAGGCTGGCCCCTTCCGGCAGGTTTTTCAGGCGCACCGCTTTCCACTTGCCGGCGGGCACTTTCGAATTCACTTGCGCCTTGGCGGCATGCACTGCCGGGCTGTTGCCCGCAGCGATGGCCAGCAGCAGTGCTGCAAGGAAAATGTTGAACAGCGTCGTTGATCTCACTATCAGAAACTCACTCTGCACTTGATGCCCGGAGGAATGCGTCCCTGGCGGTTGGGCAACTCCAGCCTGACCCCGAATGTGCCACTGGCCGCGTCAACCACCCGGTCGACTATCTTGACCGTAGCGCGGTACTTGCCGCCGATCGGTGCCTCGGGAAACACCGTAGCCTTTGCCCCGGGTTTGATGCCCCCGAATGCACTGACCGGCAGTACGACTTCGACATTGAGCGGATTGATCTGAACCAGTTTCAGTATCGGATCCTTCAGGTTGCTGGTGGCCAGATCACCCGGTGACAGTACCTTCTGGACGACTACGCCGTCGAGTGGGCTGCGTATGGTGCGCAAGGCCAGGATCTCTGCCGTGCGCTTGACTTCGAGTTGCGCCAGGATCTGGTTTTCCTTTGCCTGACGCAATTGCTCGGATGCCAGCCTGTAGTCTGCAACCGCTTCATCGCGCGATGTAGCCGAAACGAATTTCTGCTCGTAGAGTTCCTGGGCTTGCTCCCATTTCTTTCTTGCCAACTGGAGGCGGGCCTGGGCGGCATTGATTTCTCCCTGCATGCTCGCGCGCGAGCGCGCCAGTTCCAGCGCCGCCTTTTCCGCGCCGGATTCCAGCGTGACCAGTACATCTCCCTTGCGGACATAATCGCCACGATTTACGCGTATCGTTTCGATGACTGCCTCCACCGGGCTGCGCACCTCGACTTTCTGGCGTGCTTCGATCAGGCAGTCATATTCCTGACCCAAAGCAGGTGCTGCATACAGCAGTGCACAAAACAGAACTGCAATTTTTCTCGGCATTCTCTGCATTCAACGTCCAGGTTGTTTTTTTGCCACCAGCATCATGCGAACCATTCTATCGGATAGGCCTGCGCGGGCCTAACAGCTTGCAGAAAAATCCTCGACCGGCTTCTACGGGAAGCGATGCCTGCCACTGGTCGGCCAAACTGGCAGCATGCAGCCGCCCGTTGGGAACAGGTGACGTCTCGCGCGATATGAGAATCCGGTCATTCGGGAAGAGTGCGCCTCTGAGCAGGGAATCGCACCCGATCGCAGCCGGTGTGGCACGAATGTCGCATCAACATGATACTGTAACGTACGCGTAACCCCCGGTTTTCTCATACAAATGATTTGCCGAGCAGGGTGACCCGGCTATAGAATCGGGCCGCGCACAAGGATAAGAAACCTCATTGATGCATGTGAAGCCCTTCTGATGTCGGGACAGGGGGCACCGGCACCGCCGGTTGTAGCGCCGGCGTTTCGTTGGCAGTGCGAATCAAGTGAAGCAGGGTTTTCTCAAACGCGTCGCAAGTCTGTTACAGGTTGATGTTGAAATAGAGGAACGCGAAGAACGCTTTCGCGCGCTCGTACAGAATTCCTTCGACATCATTACCATTCATGACAGCGACGGTGTGACGGTCTATGAGTCACCGGCCGCATCCCGTATTCTCGGCTACCCGACCGGTGCACTTGTTGGTCGCAAACCCTTTACTTCAGTTCACCCGAGTGACGTCGAGCGTGCGCAGGAAGCGTTTCGTACGCTGACCAGCGGCAGCCAGCCGATCTCACTCGAACTGCGTTACCGGCACGCGGACGGATCGTGGATCTGGCTCGAAATTCTTGGTAACAATCTGCTCGACCATCCAGGTGTGGCCGGTGTGGTGCTGACCTCGCGCGATATCACGGAGCGCAAGCACGCGGAAGAACGCGCGAAATACCTCGCAAACTACGATGTGCTCACCGGATTGCCGAATCGTACCCTGATGTACGATCGAATCAGTCAGGCGGTAGGTCACGCCAAGCGTGCACGCGAGCGTGTTGCGCTGCTGCATGTCGATGTCGACCGTTTCAAGATGATCAACGACTCACTGGGTCACGACGTCGGTGATGAAATTCTCAAGGCCGGTGCGGAGCGGATCAAACGTTGTGCGCGCGAGCTGGATACCGTGGCCCGCGTCGGGGGTGACGAATTCACCATTCTGATGCGTGAAAATCCCCAGCTCAGCGAAGTCACTGCCAATGCTGCCAGAATTCTATCCGAGATGGCCCAGTCATTTCCGGGCGCACCCGAAGACGTATTCGTGTCAGCATCAATTGGCGTGAGTATTTATCCGGATGATGCGAGATCCGTCGACGAATTGACCAAACACGCGGACGCGGCGATGCATAGCGCAAAGGCGCGCGGGCGCAACACGCATCAGTTCTTTACCCAGGCGCTCAATGATGAAGTGCAGGAGCGCATGGTCCTCGAAACCGGATTGCGCCTTGCGCTCAGGCGAGAGGAAATGCATCTTGTCTATCAGCCCAAGGTCGATCTCGAAACGCGCGAGATTGTTGGCGCCGAGGCGCTGTTGCGCTGGCATCACCCGACACACGGCCCCATTCCGCCGGCGCGATTCATTCCAGTTGCAGAGGAGTCCGGCATGGTCGGCGAAATCGGTGAATGGGTGTTGCGCGATGCCTGCCGCCAGATCCGCCACTGGACGAATATGGGGCTATCGCCGCAGATCGCAGTCAACGTTTCACCCCGCCAGTTCCAGCAGTACGACGTGGCCCAACTCGTCAGCACCGTGCTCGCCGAAGAACAGATCGCGCCCGAAATGCTGGAAATCGAATTGACCGAAAGCGCGGTCATGCACAATGCCGAGGCGTCGGTCGTCACCCTCGAAAAACTCAAGCGTCTCGGTGTGCGTGTTTCCATCGATGATTTTGGAACCGGCTATTCGAGCTTGTCGTACCTCAAGCGATTCCCGCTCGACATGCTGAAAATCGACCGCTCCTTCGTGCGCGACATTTCCAGTGACCCGAACGATGCAGCAATCGTGCGTGCCATCATTACGCTGGCGCGAAATCTCGGCATCAAGGTGACCGCCGAAGGCGTGGAAGACGAGGCGCAACTGTCATTTCTGAACGCGTACGGTTGTCAGTTTGCCCAGGGTTATCTGTTCGGCAAGCCGATGTCGGTCGAGGATCTGACCTGGCGCATGCGCCCGCGCGAAAAGAGCGCTGCCGCCAGTTAACGGGACCGGCATTGGATGCCGCCTGCATCCTCGTGAAATAATCGGTCGCGAACACGCCACAACGGGGACCACGATCAACATGACAGTGCCGAAACTCCTGGCTTTCGCGGGCAGCCTGCGCAAAGCCTCCCATAATCGAAAGCTCGTAGCCGTTGCCGCCGAAGGCGCTCGCGCAGCGGGTGCGCAGGTGACTATCATTGATTTTCGCGACCTGCCGATGCCGATCTATGACGCCGATGACGAGGCAGAAAATGGCCTGCCGGACGCCGCGCGGGAATTCAAGCAATTGCTAATCGAACATCATGGTGTGCTGGTGGCCACGCCGGAGTACAACAGCCAGTACCCGGCGTTGCTGAAGAATGCTTTCGACTGGGCGACACGGCGGGAAGGCACCGAGCCACCGATGCGGGCTTTTTCCGGCAAGGTTGCCGGTGTGATGTCGGCATCCCCCGGTGCGCTGGCCGGGTTGCGCGGGCAGGCGTTGCTTCGCGCGCAACTGGCCTATCTCGGCATGGTGGTGGTGCCGGAGCGCGTTGCAATAGCGAGGGCGCATGAAGCGTTCGGTGACCAGGGCGCACTCAAGGATACCCAGCAGCAACGCATGGTAGAGGACTTCGGCGCGCAAGCGGTGCGCTTCGTGCAGCGCCTGGTTTTATAGATTCGGTTTTGCAGATCCGCCGCTGTGGGGCTGCGCCCGTTCGTGACGAGGCACGCATGGACGAGCAAGGTATTAACGATCCTGATATAAATGATCTGATTCAAGCGAAACGATGTTGAAAGAGGGGATGATCATGCGAGTAGTGATTGCGGTCGTATTGGTCCTTGCAACGATGACTGGCAATGCCGCGTATGCCCAGCACTGGGTCGAGGTGGGCGCGGATCCGGAAGCCCGTTTCTATATCGATGTCGATTCGATCGTGATGGCCGACAACGCACTGCACGTGATCAAACGAGGCGTCTATACGCATTCGCTGACCGAGAGTCTGGGCGGCAATCCGGTCGTGTTCAGGGAAACACGGGGACATGTCGAACTCGATTGCGCATTGCGGGTCAACCGCGTTACCCGTATCGACATGCTCGATGAAAACGGCGCGCTCGTGTGGTCATCCGGCGATATGCCGCGGCGCCTGTGGCTGTCGGTCAAGCCCAATTCGCACGCGGAGGCGACGCTGGATGTTGCCTGTGCCCATTTCCGCGAAATCTGATGGTGCAAGCGCAGGCCGGGCACCAAAAAAGGGCAGCGAAGCTGCCCTTTCTTGACGGTGCGAATGGTTGCTGCGGCGCACTAATTTTGTGGACCGTCCTCCGGATTGACGAAACGGATATCCGAATTCGGTCCCATCCCCATTTCCTGGATGATCACTTCGCGCCGCGCCCAGGCGTAGTGGGGCACTTCGGCCTGGGTGACGTAATAGGCGCCCGGCTCGAGTTCGCGCATTTTCATCGCATCGTATTCCTCGCCGATACCGGCCCAGTAGATTCCTTTCAGAACCGTAACCGTTCGCGTGTCAGAGTGGCGGTGCGGGGGCAGCTTGTAGCCCGAGGGCATTTTCGCGCGAAAAACATAGGGCCCGGGCTTGGTGGGATCGCCGTACAGCATGACGGTTCGCATGCCCCATGGCGTTGAACGGTTTCGCTCCCACTTGAGCTGATCCGGGTTATCCGCGATGTAGTTGCTGCGCATCATCACGGTCATACCTTCTTCCATGTCGCTATACGCTGTCGGCAGCGCCGTAAGGCCAAGCGCCAGTCCTGCCGCGATGGCAGGTAGCTTGAGCATCATTTGCATCGTCTGGTTCTCCTCCGTATTCCTGCTTGCGTTACTCGATCTGAAGGCAAGCGATAGTACCATTACATTGGCCGGCTTCGATTTCCCGGGCGATAGGAAGACCGGCCGATGGCCACTTTGTTCCGGAAAACAGGAACTTTTTCCATATCAAAGTCCTGTACTTGCATTGTGATTGAACAGTTTAGGGACTATGCTAGCGGTTCGACAAGGAGGTGGCCCCCAAAGGCCCCTTTTGAGTTCGTCGCACCCGGCAAGCTGATGGGTGCGTTTCCCAGTCAATAAAGAAGAACCGGACTAGATTAACGGGGGTAGGAGCATGATTTCATTGAAAGTTAATGGCGTTAGCCGGCAGTTCAATGGCGACCCGAACATGCCACTTTTGTGGTATTTGCGGGACGAATTGGGCCTGACCGGCAGCAAGTATGGTTGTGGCGCCGGGTTGTGTGGAGCTTGTACGGTGCATATCGACGGTGCCGCCGTTCGCGGTTGCATTACCTCGGTACAAATGGCTTCCAACAAGGAGGTCACCACCATCGAGGGCCTCGACCCGAATGGCAACCATCCGGTCCAGCGTGCCTGGCGTGCGGTAAACGTGCCGCAGTGCGGTTATTGCCAGTCCGGCCAGATCATGTCTGCAGCCGCCTTGCTCAACCGCAATCCCGATCCTTCGGACGAGGAAATCGTTGCGGGAATGGCAGGCAACATTTGTCGCTGTGGAACCTATCAGCGCATTTTCGCGGCAGTTCGCACCGCCGCCGGGGAGGTGTGATATGGCGACTATCGTAAATGTGAGCAGACGCGACTTCCTCAAGGGCACCGGTGCCGCTACGGCGCTCGTGCTCGGCGCAAACATCCTCCCGGGTTCGTCACTGATCCCAGAGGCACAGGCGCAGGCCAGCGAAGTTGCACCGAACCTGTTCGTCAAGATCGCAAATGACGGCCAGGTGACGATTACCTGCAGCCGTATCGAAATGGGTCAGGGCGTGCGTACCGGCATCCCGATGATTCTTGCCGACGAACTCGAAGCCGACTGGAATCGCGTTTCGATCTGGCAGGCACCGGGTGATGCAGACAAATATGATCCGGCGGGCAAGGACGGTCAGAACACCGACGGTTCGCGAAGCACGCGCCATCACCTCGACGTGATGCGCCAGCTCGGCGCCCAGGCGCGTTACATGCTGGAAATGGCAGGTGCACGCAAGTGGGGTGTCGACAAGCAGGACGTCTACGCCAAGGGCCATCGCGTTCACAACAGCAAGACCGGTCAGTCGTTCGATTACGGCGAACTGGTCGAAATCGCTGCGACGATGAACATGCCGGCCGGCGAAGCTGCTCCGGAAGCCAGGCTGAAGGACAAGTCGGAATGGATCTACATCGGCAAGGACATGCCGATGGTCGACAATTACGACATCAGCACTGGCGGCGCCAACTACGGTGCCGACATCAGCATTCCCGGAATGAAGATCGCCGTCGTGGCTCGCTCGCCCGTTTATCGTGGCAAGGTCAAGTCATACGATGCGCGCGAGGCACTGAAGGTTCAGGGTGTTGAAAAAGTAGTCGAAATCCCGGCGCTGGCAGACGACAAGCCTGCCGAGTTCCGCGCGTTGGGTGGTATTGCCGTTATCGGCACCAACACCTGGTCGGTGATGGAAGGACGCAAGAAGCTCAAGATCAACTGGGATCTGGGCCCGAACCGCGTTCATTCGACCCGCACCTACGACAACCAGCTTCGCAAGTCGGCCCGCAAAGGCGGTGTCGTGATCCGCGATCGCGGTAACTTCGACAAGGCCATCAAGGGCGCGTCCAAGGTTGTCGAGAAGGAGTACTTCGTACCGTACTTCATCCACACCCCGATGGAACCGCCGGCGGCAATCGTTGACGCCAACGTCCGTCCCGTCAAGGTATGGGCGGCCACCCAGTCGCCGAACGAAACACGGCAGTATGTTGCCGAGGCGCTTGGGCTTGAGAAGAAGGACGTCGAGTGCTGGGTCACCCTGCTCGGTGGCGGTTTTGGCCGCAAGTCCAAGCCGGACTATGTTTGCGAAGCGGCTATCCTGTCGAAGATGATCGGCTCGCCGGTTCGGGTGCAGTGGTCGCGCGAGGACGAAATCCAGAACGGCTACTACCACACCGTCAGTGCGCATGTGCTGAAGGCCGGTCTCGATTCGAAAGGCAAGGTCACCGCATGGAGCCATTCCGGCGCCTGGCCGTCAATTCTTGCCTTGTGGAACCCGGCGCAAAAGACCGGTTTCGGCATCGAATACGGTCTGGGTATGGTCGACGCACCGTACAACAACGTGCCCAACATCAAGATCCAGAATGGTGAGGCGGATGTTCATATCCGTGTCGGCTGGTACCGTTCGGTGAACAATATCCAGAACTCTTTTGCCCAGAACTGCTTTGCCAATGAACTGGCAGCGGCTGCCGGGCGTGATCCGCTCGAAATGCTGATGGAAATGATTGGCAATTCGGACAACATGGATCTGGCCAAGGACGGCGTCAAGGAGTACTGGAACTACGGTGATCCGATTGATGAATGGCCGATCATGCCGGTACGTCTGTCCAATGCGCTCAAGACCGTTGCGCAAAAGGCTGGCTACGGCAAGAAACTGCCGAAGGGACATGGTCTGGGACTGGCGGTACACCGCAGTTTCCACAGCTATGTCGCAACCGCAGTGCGCGTTGTCGTCCACGAAGACGGCTCGTTCGCCATCCCGCAGGTCGATGTGGCCATCGATTGCGGGCGTTATGTGAACCCGGAAGGTATCCGCAAGCAGATCGAAGGCGCGTGTATCTACGGTAACTCCATCGCTCGCTTTGGCCAGATCACCACAACTCGCGGAGCAGTGGATCAGCACAACTTCAACGATTATCCGGTTACGCGCATGAGCGATGGACCGCTCGACGTACGGGTGCATATCGTTGAAGACTTCGTGCATCTGCGCCCGTGCGGTGTTGGT
>JASFUE010000118.1:0-9255 GCA_050050435.1 Burkholderiales bacterium
CGCTGGTGCGCAGCACCAGCGCGCCGATGACAAGCGCACACAGAGCTGCACCGGACACCGACAGTATGAGGCTGCTCCAGAAACCGGCCGCCGCACCCGGCGGGGAATAAAGCGCAAGAATGTATCCGGCAATGCCAAAGAATGCGGCATGGCCGAGACTGACCAGACCGGTGTAGCCAACCAGCAGATTGAGGCTGCCGGCAAAAATCACCATCAGCAGGATCTTGCTCAGAAACTGGATGTAGAAGCGCTCGCCATACAATGGAAAGGTCAGCAGCGCGATGGCGCCAACGAGCAGCACGGTAACTTGCAAGCGCTGGTTCATCGCAATCTGCGCGCGAACAGGCCTTCGGGCCGCCATAACAGGACGATCGCCATCATCACGAATACACTCATGCCGGCCAGTTCCGGCAGCACGCGCACGCCGGCAATTTCGAATTCGACGACCTTGCCGAAGGTATCGATCAGACCGATCAGTAACGCCGCCGCCATGGCGCCCTTGACCGAACCGACGCCGCCAATCACGACAACGACAAAACAGATAATCAACACCTGGTTGCCCATGCCCGGAAACACCGAGGACACGGGTGCCGCAATGATTCCGGCAAATGCGGCGAGAGCGATGCCGAGTGCAAAAACCAGGCGATTGAGCAGGCCGATATCAATGCCGAGCGACTGGGCCATATCGCGATTGGAAGCGCCGGCACGAATCATCATCCCGACGCGGGTGCGTGCGATCAGGTAGTACATCAACGCCGCCAGCACAATGCACACGATTGACAGCCACAGCCGGTACACCGGATAGGCCAGCGTCTCGGTGAGCGCAATGGACCCATCGAGCAGCGCCGGTACCGCGACGCTGTGCACGTCATCGCCCCAGATGATGCTGCGCAACTCGGAGAAAATCAGGATCAGCCCGTAGGTCAGCAGCACTTGCTGCAGATGATCACGCCGGTACAGATGGCGGATAAAAAGCCATTCGAGCAACAAACCCAGAACAACCGACAAAATGATTCCCGCCGACAGGGCAATCCAGAAGTTGCCAAGTTGTTGCGTCAATGACCAGGCAAGATAGGCTCCGATCATGTAGAAGCTGCCATGCGCGAGGTTGATTACGCCCATGAACCCGAATATCAGCGTCAGGCCACTGGCAACAAGAAACAGCAACAATCCGTACTGGATGCCGTTGAGCAGCTGGATCAGAAGAATGTGAGGGTCCATCAGACACGCAAACCGACAGCAGGGGATGAACCCCGGAAAACGAAGAATGTGTAACCGGTGAAGCCGTGCCGCGCACATGAGCGCAGCGGATAGCGGCGATTATGACAGTTCAGCCCGGGCACTGCCGAAGCGGGCCGGGGCAGGTACGGCCGCCTTCGCACGCAGACGCTGAATATCGGACGGGTCCTGCAGCCTACATGTTGCAGCCGCGCGCCGGATCTTCCAGCGCCTTCCAGGCAACGCCCATGACCTTGTTGTCACCGCTCTCGACGCGACGCAGGTAGAAGTCCTGAATCGGGTTGTGCGCTCTGGACATGGTCCATTGTCCACGGGGACTGTCGATCACCGCACCTTCCATCGCGGCTATGACCGCTTCGCGATCCCTGATATCGCCGCCAGCTTTTTCCAATGCTTGCTTCAGCAGCAAGGCTGTGTCATATCCCTGCACGGCGTAGACGTCCGCCTCCTCGTCATAGGCGGCGCGATAGTCGGCGCGAAAGGCCTCGTTGCGGGGATTGTTCAGCGAATCGGCATAATGCAGTGTCGTCAGGATCCCTTCTGCGGCATCTCCCTGCGCGTCGAGCACGCCTTCGGTGAGAAACCCCGAACCGTAGAGCGGAATGCGGTCCTTGAGCCCGGCAGCGGCATAGTCCTTGACGAACTTGACGGCACCGCCCCCGGCGAAGAAGCAGGCCACTGCATCGGGTTTGATCGCGGCAATTTCGGTGAGCAGCGCCTGGAACTCGACATTGGGAAACGGCACGAACAACTCCCTAATCACGGTTCCTCCGGCCGCTGAGTAACCTTCGGTGAAGGAGGCCAGCGCCTCTTCGCCAGCGCCATACTTCCAGGTAATGAACACGGCTTTCTTGTGGCCGTTGTCCACCATCACCTTGCCAAGCGGATGCGTCGGTTGCCAATTCGAGAACGAGGTCCGGAAGATATTCGGCGCGCACATCGACCCGGTCGCGGCATTGGCGCCAGCATTGGGAATGAGCACCAGAGTCCCGGTTTCGCGCGCCACCTTGATCATGCCCATGGCAACCCCCGAATGCACCGTGCCCACGACAACATCGACGTTGTCGCGCGTCATAAGCTTGTTGGCGTTGTCCGTCGCCTTGGCCGGATTGGATTCGTCATCGACCGTGTAGTACTCGATCTCGCGACCGGCAAGTTTGTCTCCGCTGCCGTCAAGCGCGAGCCGGAATCCGTTTTCGATGGCAACGCCAAGCCGCGCATAGGTGCCGGTGTAGGGCAGCATGAAACCGACACGGATCCTGTCGGAGCGGGCACATCCGGCCATGGGCAGCAGCGAAGCGCCAGCGAGTGATCCGACACCGACGAGAAAGTCTCGGCGGGACGGGTGGTCTGGAAACCGGTCGTTCATGATCTTTTCCTCGTAATTGTTATTCTGGATCTGCCGGACGGCGCGCACGCAGCCTGAAACGCTGGATCTTGCCGGTAGCCGTTTTCGGCAACTCGTCGACGAACTCGATCCAGCGAGGATACTTGAACGCGGCGAGTTGGTCCTTGACGTGTTGTTTCAGCGCCTGCGCCAGATCAGCAGACGAAGCGATGCCGGGCCTGGTGACGATGAATGCCCTCGGCTTGATGAGGTCGTCCTCATCGGTATCGCCCACCACCGCGGCTTCGAGCACACTGTTGTGTGTCATCAAAGCGGCCTCGACTTCGAATGGCGACACGTACATGCCGCTGACTTTCAGCATGTCGTCAGAGCGCCCGCCATAGGTGTAGTAACCGTCGGCGTCGGCGCTGTATTTGTCGCCGGCGCGCGTCCACTCGCCGACGAAGGTAGCAAGCGATTTTGCCCGCTGATTCCAGTATCCATAGGCGCTGGATGGTCCTCTGATCTGCAATTCACCGAGTTCGCCCTGCCTGACTTCCTTACCGTGTTCGTCGACCAGGCGTACGTCGTAACCCGGGACCGGTTTGCCGGTCGTGCCGTAACGGACATCGCCGGGACGGTTGGACATGAAGATGTGCAACATCTCGGTCGAACCGATGCCATCGAGAATTTCACTGCCGAAATGCTGCGTCCAGCGGCGACCCAATTCGGCGGGCAGCGCTTCCCCCGCCGATGTTGCCACGCGCACCGCGACTTCGCCGCGCGCTGGCAGATCGGGACTGGCGAGCATGGCGCTGAACAGCGTTGGCACACCATAGAAAATGGTTGGCCTATGTCGTTTGAGCTTGTCGAACACCGCGGCAGGTGTAGGGCGCTCGGCCATCAGGATGGTGGTTGCGCCGACAGACAACGGGAACGTCAAGGCGTTGCCCAGACCGTAAGCGAAGAACAGTTTGGCAGCGGAGAAGACGATGTCGTCTTCGCGAATGCCCAGTATCGGTCGGGCATATAACTCGGCGGTATGGATCAGGCTGGAATGCAGATGCACCGTTCCCTTCGGCTTGCCGGTCGACCCGGAGGAATACAGCCAGAAACAGACATCATCGCAGGTTGTCGGCGCCGCTTCAAACTGCCCGCTTGCAGCCTTCATAAGCGACTGCAGATGCAAATGGCCATTGCCGTCCTGCCCTGAAACGATAATGTGCTCGAGCAGCGGCAGTGAATCGAGTATCGGTGCAAATTTCGGCAACAATGCCTCCGAGACGATCAGCACCCGCGCGCGGCTGTCTTCGAGCATGAAACGGTAGTCATCGGTAGTCAGCAGCGTATTGGCCGCTATCGGGACAATGCCGGCCTTGATGGCCCCGAGGAATACCCCGGGAAAATCAATGGTGTCGAGATGGGCGAGCATGACGCGCGTTTCCATCCGCAGCCCCAGCGAACTGAGCGCGCCGGCGGCACGATCAACGCGCTCGGCCAGTTCGCCATAGGTGTACGATCCGTCGTCATCGACATAGGCCGTCTTGCCGCCGCGCCCGGCAGCCAGGTTGCGTTCGATCAGATCGTACGCAGCGTTATAGTCGCGCGGAATTGAAATTTGCGGCGGACTGGCTGAATGATCCGCCTTGCTCAGTGCGGGCAAACACGCTCCTCCAGAATGAACTGTTTTTCAAACGGCGCCTTCTTCGAACGACACCTGCGGCCGCCTGTTTCAGCAAACGTCTAGTTTAGCGGCTCACTGCGTGCCGTATCCGCCACCGCGGCAGCACCCATGTGCCGGTGACACAAAACAACCCAACCCTCGATCCATTCCGCGGCTTCGTCTTCCGGCAAGGTTCCGGAGCTGGCATCGTGCAGCATGATTTCGCCGATACGCTGCGCACCCAATTCGCCAAGTATGCGATCGAAGCGCTTGCCACCGAAACAGAACGTGTCACCGTAAGTACGGTCACCCAACGCGATCACCCCGTAGGCAACATGCGACAGATCGGGACGCTGGCTACACAAAGCTTCGTAAAGGTCCTTGGCATTGTCAGGCACATCGCCCTGTCCATAGGTCGACGTGCAGATCAGGAACAGGACGTCGCGGTCGAACACCGACGGGTCGAGCGCGTCCATTTCAATGCAGTTGACCTTGATCCCATCGGCGTCGAGACGCAACTCGATTTCCTGCGCCACCAGTTGCGCAATGCCGGTCATGGTGCCGATCAGAATATTCAGTGTGAATGCCATTCGAAATCCCTGCCCGATGCGCTACGCGGTTGAGCGCTGCTGGCAAAAGTATCCGCAAGGATATTGCAGCGACAACGCCGCAGCATAGCTTCGCAAGACATTATGCATTATTATGCTCACTTGTTGAATACGATGAAATATACTGCATGCCAGTTCCGGCCGATCCGAATCAGGCAAACCGTCGGCAGTTTCAACCAAAGCCAGTTCCAATCAAAGCAATGGGCTCCAGAGCAGACAAGAACATTGAGCAAACACAGTTCCAGGTTGAAGCCGATGAAGCCGGCTTTCTGAAGGCCATCGGCGAGCGGGTGCGCAATGCTCGCTCGCGCCGCAACATTACGCGCAAGACGCTGGCCGAGCGCTCTGGCGTGTCGGAACGCTATCTGGCCCTGCTCGAATCGGGCCAGGGCAATGTCTCCGTTCTGGTGTTGCGCGAGGTCGGCGCAGCGCTGGGCTTACCTGCGGAAGCCTTGTTGCGCGATGCCGATGACGAGCCGGCGCAAGTCGCGTTCGTCATGCAACTGATTCGTGACATGACACCGCGCACACTGACACGTGCGCGCGAATTGTTACTGCAGGCGTTGCGCGACGACCCGAAGGAGCGATCCAGACGCATTGCATTGATCGGTTTGCGTGGCGCCGGCAAGACAACGCTCGGTGAAAAACTGGCGCAGTCACTGAAGCGGCCTTTTATCGAGCTGGACCGCGAAATCGAGCGAGAAGCCGGCACCGGCCTGTCGGAGATCTTTCTGCTCTACGGCCAGCAGGGTTACCGGCGCTATGAGCGGCGCTGTCTCGAGCAACTGCTCGGCTCCGGGCAAAGCTGTGTGATTGCCACCGGCGGCAGCATCGTCACAGAGCAATCCACCTGTGACCTGTTGTTGTCGACCTGCTACACGGTGTGGCTGAAGGCAACGCCCGAGGAACACATGCAGCGCGTCATTGCCCAGGGCGATACGCGGCCGATGGCCGGCCACGCGCAGGCGATGGCCGATCTGCGGCGTATTCTCGAGAGCCGTATCGACTTGTACGGCCAGGCTGACATAACCGTGGACACGGCAGGCAAGAGCGTGCGCCAGGCGCTGGCCGCTTTGAAGCAGGCCGTGACCCGGACATGAAAACACAAGCAGTCGAGGACGTTACCGTGACCCAGACGATACCCACCACCGCGCAAGAAAACAGCGTCGATCAGGCGCTGATGCCCGTCGATTACCAGACACATCCGGATCGTTACGCACACTGGCACATGTCAATCGATGGTGCCGTGGCCACCCTGAGCATGGACGTGAGCGAAGAAGAAGGATTACGTCCGGGATACAAGCTCAAACTCAACTCCTATGACCTCGGTGTGGATATCGAGCTGTATGACGCACTGAACCGGATCCGTTTCGAGCACCCGCAGGTCAAGTGTGTGGTGCTCACGTCAGCGAAAGAGCGCATGTTCTGCTCGGGCGCGAACATATACATGCTCGGACTTTCGACGCATGCGTGGAAAGTGAATTTCTGCAAGTTCACCAACGAGACCCGAAACGGTATGGAAGACTCCAGCCGGAATGAGGGACTGCGATTTCTGGCCGCGGTCAACGGCACAGTCGCCGGCGGCGGCTACGAACTGGCGCTTGCTTGCGACGAAATCCTGATGGTCGATGACCGCTCATCCACCATCAGCCTTCCCGAAGTACCGCTACTCGGCGTCCTGCCAGGCACCGGCGGACTGACACGGGTAATCGACAAACGCAACGTCAGACGCGATCTCGCCGACGTGTTCTGCTCGACCGCGGACGGCGTGCGCGCCGATCGCGCGCGCCAGTGGAGGCTGGTCGATTACATCGCCAAGCCGCAACAGTTCGTCGAAACGATGGCGGAACGAATCAAGGCGTTGGTAGCACACAGTTCTCGCCCGGATGCCGCGAGCGGTATCGAACTGACTGCGCTTGCGCGCCAGATTGACAAGCAGGGTCTGCACTACCGGCATGTCGACGTGGCAATCGACCGCAAGGCACGCACTGCCACCATCACGGTCAAGGCACCCGATGGCAAACAACCAACGGAACTTGCAGGCATTCATGCCGCCGCAGCGAACTGGTGGCCATTGGCGATGGCGCGTGAACTGGACGATGCGATCCTGATGCTGCGCACCAATGAACCCGAGATCGGCATCTGGCTGCTCGCCACTCGCGGTGACGTCGGAGCCGTGCTGGAAATGGATGCAACCCTGATGCGCTTTCACGATGACTGGCTGGTGAAGGAAACCGTCGGTTTGCTGCGCCGGACCCTGGCCCGCCTGGACGTGTCCTCGCGCACCCTGTTTGCAGTCATCGACGAAGGATCGTGTTTCGCTGGCAGCTTGTTCGAGCTGGCGCTGGCAGCCGATCGCAGTTACATGCTGTCAATGCCGGAAGACGAGGCTGCCGCCCCGCGCATTGCCTTGTCGAAGCTCAACTTCGGCGCCTGGCCGATGATCAACCGTTTGACCCGCCTGCAAACGCGCTTTGGCGACCCGGATGCAGCCCCCGGATCGATCGAGAACCGGATCGGGGAACACCTGGATGCGCAGGCAGCGCTGGATCTCGGACTGGTAACGTTCGCACCCGATGATATTGACTGGGATGACGAAGTACGCATTGCAATCGAAGAGCGCTCAAGCCTGTCTCCGGATGCGCTCACCGGCCTGGAAGCGAATCTGCGGTTTGCCGGTAGCGAGACGATGGAAACACGCATCTTCGGCCGCCTCTCCGCCTGGCAGAACTGGATCTTCAACCGACCCAATGCCGTTGGCGAGCAAGGCGCACTCAAGGTCTTCGGCTCCGGCCGCAAACCGTCGTTTGACTGGGAACGCGTGTAGCAGTGTGCCGACCAAAGCTCGCGTGGCACTGTTTACGGCGTCACGTGCTCTCGCATTCCACGCCTATCTGTTTCGATGATGAAATTCGAGTAAGGACATGTTTCCGATGAGCATCAACTACAGCGAAAAGATTCCCAACAATGTCGATCTGGCAACCGATCGCAAACTGCAACGCGCGCTCGAGCACTGGCAACCACAATTTCTGAAATGGTGGCAGGAACAGGGGCCAAACGATTTTTCTTCCAACGACGTGTACCTGCGCACGGCCGTGGGCGTGGATGCAAAAGGCTGGGCCAGCTACGACTTTGTGAGGATGCCGGACTACCGGTGGGGCATCTTTCTCGCCGAGCCCGTCGCTGACCGGAGAATCGGCTTCGGGGATCATTACGGGGAACCAGCGTGGCAACAAGTGCCCGGAGAACTGCGTTCGCAATTCCGACGCATCATCGTCACCCAGGGTGATACCGAGCCGGCATCCGTCGAGCAGCAACACCTGCTTGGCCTGAGTTGCCCGTCGCTGTACGATCTTCGCAACCTTTTTCAGGTCAACGTCGAGGAAGGCCGCCACCTGTGGGCAATGGTGTATCTGCTGCACGGCTACTTCGGGCGGGACGGGCGCGAAGAAGCCGAAGAATTGCTGGCGCGGCATTCCGGCGATGCTGATAACCCGCGGATACTGGGCACGTTCAACGAGCCGATCAGCGACTGGTTGTCGTTTTACATGTTTACCTATTTCACCGATCGGGACGGAAAGTACCAGCTCAAGAGCCTGGCCGAATCCGGCTTCGATCCGCTGGCGCGCACCTGCCGTTTCATGCTCACTGAAGAAGCACATCATATGTTCGTCGGCGAGACCGGCGTGGGGCGCATCGTCAAGCGTACACTCGAAGTAATGAAGGAATTGGGCAGCGACGACCCAGCCGCAATCCGCGCCCAGGGCGCGATCGATTTGCCGACTATCCAGCGATACCTGAACTTCTGGTTCACGTCCTCGCTCGATCTGTTCGGTTCGGAAGTATCTTCCAATGCCGCCACCTCCTTTGCCAATGGCATCAAGGGCCGGCCGGACGAAGACCGGTACGAAGACCATGTTTGCGCCGACGCCACCTATGCGCTAGAAACGCCCGAAGGCACAACGACCGTTAGCCTGCGCAATGCAATGAACGAAGTCATGCGCGATGCCTATATCAAGGATTGCGAAATCGGTCTGAAACGCTGGAACATGCAGATCAGGCGCGCCGGATACGACACCTTGCTGCGCCTTCCGAGCAGCCGCTTCAATCGCTCGATTGGAAGCTGGGCCGGGATGCCGGTCGATCCCGACGGAAATGTTCTCGAAAACAGCGAGTACGACCGGCGCCTGCCGGAATGGCTGCCAGGCGAAAGCGATCGCGTGTTTGTCCATAGTCTGATGCAAAGGGTAGTCGATCCCGGCAAGATGGCCGGCTGGATCGCACCACCGGATCGCGGCATCAACAATCTGCCGGTGGACTACGAGTACGTGCGGTTGAGTTGAGTTGCAAGCCTGAAATTGCCGCCGGGCTGCAGCCGACCGCGTCGTTATCCATTGCGCACAAGGGCGATCGAGCGC
>JASFUE010000119.1:0-9243 GCA_050050435.1 Burkholderiales bacterium
CATGCAGCGATTGTTCTGCTCCAGGAACACGGTATCGAGACCTCGGTGCTGTTCACAACCGATGCCTCGCTTACGCGCGTGCATCTGGCGGAAGCAGCCCGTGCGTGCAGCGCGCCCGAACTTGCGGTTGCACGCAGAATCGAGACGCTTCCGGAGATTCCCTTGCTCTCCACCGGCAAGACCGATTACGTCTCCCTCAAATCGCTGCTCGAGGACGATACCTATGGTCGGCTTCTGTCGGCCGCGACCGGCCGGTCAGTCAACGTGGCCGGTGCTCAGCAAACCGGTGAAAGTTCGCCAAAACAGGATCCGGCGCCGCGCACGTCTGGTTGATATGTGCGGCTGTCTGTCAGTCGCTGCGCCTTGCTTTTGTTCTCAGCCCTTGTAGCTGATGCGGTAAACCACACCAGCGAAGTCGTCGGAAACCAGCAGGGCGCCATCGGGCATGACCAGAATGTCCACCGGCCGACCCCACGCCGAGTCATCCTGTACCCAGCCGTCGACGAAAGTCTCGTACTTGGTGACCTTCCCATCCTGTACTTCAACGCTGACCAGCCGGTAACCGTTCTTGGTAGAGCGGTTCCACGAGCCATGCTGGGCGATGAATATGCGGTTGCGGTAAGCCTCGGGGAACATGGTTCCGGTGTAAAAACGCAGGCCATTGGGCGCAACGTGGCCGCCTTGCTTCAGCGCCGGCGGTGTAAATTCCTTGCACTGGTGCTTGCTGCCGTATTCGGGATCCGGCGTGTCGCCCTGATGGCAATATGGAAAACCGAAGTTCATGCCTGCTTTCGGAGCGCGATTGAGTTCATCGGACGGCATGTCGTCACCCATCCAGTCGCGGCCATGATCGTCAAACCACAGCACCCCGGTTTCTGGATTCCAGTCAAAGCCGACCGAGTTGCGGATGCCGCGGGCGAAGGTTTCCAGCTCGCTGCCATCAGGGTTCATGCGCATGATTACGGCGAAGCGGTCCGGGTCGGGTTCGCAGACATTACACGGTGCGCCGACCGGGATGTAGAGCTTTCCGTCAGGGCCGAACCCGATATATCTCCAGCCATGATGCCGCTCGGAAGGAAACGCGTCGCTGATGGTAACCGGTTCGGGTGGGTTGTCGAGCCGGTCCTCGATGTTGTCGTAGCGCATGATGCTGCTGACCTCGGCGACGTAGAGCGAGCCGTTGCGAAAGGCAACCCCGTTGGGGGAGTTCAGGCCTTTTGCAATGGTGAACATCCTGTCCGATTTTCCGTCCTGGTCAGAGTCCACCAGGGCATAGACTGAGCCGTGCGCCCGGGTTCCAACGAATACGGTGCCCTTGTCGCCAAGAGCCAGAGACCTTGCGTCGCGCACGTCATCGGCAAAGATGTCAATCGAGAATCCTGGCGGCAGCTGCAATTTCTCCAGCTGCACCTCGGCGATTGCGCTCCCGGTCCCCAGCATCAGTGCCAGCGCCAGACAAATTCGTAACATCAAAATTCTCCTGTTAAACAAGGTCATGACTGACGCGAACCGGGTTTGCAATTTGGTTCACCCTCCAAAAGGCCACCTGAAAGACTCCGATGGCGGGCCGAGGTTCCCCCGCAAGGCTTGAAATTGTGTCGGTGAACCCTCATCTGCTCAAGCCTTATTGACGGATATTTCTAAGCGGGGACAAGTTGGAAACCATGGCAGAAACAGACACAAAAGAAACGCTCGGCTTTCAGACCGAAGTCAGTCAGCTCCTCAAGCTGATGATTCATTCCTTGTACAGCAACAAGGAGATTTTCCTGCGCGAACTCATATCCAATGGCTCAGACGCCTGCGACAAGCTCAGGTTTGAGGCATTGACCGACCCGGCCCTGTTCGAGTCCGACCCCGACCTGAAAATTCAGGTCGTCGTCGATCGCGACGCCAGGACCATCAGCATTTCGGACAATGGCATTGGCATGTCGCGACAGGAAGTCGTTGACAATATCGGAACAATCGCCAAGTCTGGGACACGCGAATTTCTCGACAAGCTCACCGGCGACGCAGCTGCCGACGCGCGCCTGATTGGCCAATTCGGTGTCGGTTTCTATTCCTCGTTTATTGTTGCCGACAAGGTTACGCTGGTTACCCGGAGGGCCGGCCTCGGCGCCGAACACGGCGTGAAGTGGGAATCATCCGGCGAGGGCAGTTATTCGATCGAAACGGTTACCAGGGAAAACCGGGGTACCGAAGTCATCCTGCATCTTCGCGAAGGCGAGGACGAACTGCTCGAAGGCGGGCGGCTTCGTTCCATCGTGCATCGCTACTCCGATCACATCAACCTGCCGATTCTGATGAAAAAGGAGGAGTGGGACGCCGATCAGGGAAAAATGGTGGTCAAGGACGAGGACGAGCAGGTCAACCAGGCCTCGGCATTGTGGGCGCGCCCCAAGTCCGAAATATCGGACGAGCAATACCAGGAGTTCTACAAACACGTCGCGCATGACTTCGAGCCGCCGTTAGCCTGGACGCACTCAAAAGTCGAGGGGCGCAGTGAGTACACCCAGCTTCTCTATGTGCCTGGCCGTGCGCCGTTCGATTTGTGGGACCGCGAGCATCGTCACGGAGTGAAATTGTATGTGCGGCGTGTGTTCATCATGGATGATGCCGAGCAGTTGCTGCCGGCCTATTTGCGGTTTGTGCGTGGCGTAGTCGATTCCAGCGATCTGCCACTGAATGTGTCGCGCGAAATTCTTCAGGAATCGCGCGACGTGGAAACAATACGCAAGGGTTGCGTCAATCGCGTGCTGGGACTGGTCGAAGACCTGGCCGAAAAAGAGCCGGAAAAATTTTCAACGTTCTGGAAAGAGTTCGGCAGGGTGCTCAAGGAAGGTATCGGCGAAGACTTCGCCAACAAAGAGCGCATTGCCCGCCTGTTACGGTTTTCTTCCACGCATGACGATGCCGAAGAGCAGGCCGTGTCGCTGGCCGACTATGTTGCCCGCATGCAAGAAGGGCAGGACAAGATCTATTACGTCACTGCCGATACCCACGCGGGGGCGAAGTCCAGCCCTCATCTGGAAATCTTCCGCTCCAAGGGGATTGAAGTCCTGCTCCTGTCCGATCGCGTTGACGAGTGGGTGGTATCCAACCTGCCGGAACTTGACGGCAAGCAACTGGTTTCGGTTGCCAAAGGCGCGCTCGACCTGGGCAAACTGGGCGACGACGAGAAACAGGAGCAGGAGAAGGAAGCCAGCGAGCACAAGGAACTGGCCGAACGTATTCAGAAAGCGCTCGGTGACAAAGTCAAGGAAGTCAGGGTCACGCTGCGACTGACCGATTCGCCGGCCTGTCTGGTTGCCGATGAGCATGCAATGAGCATGAACCTTGAACGCATGCTCAAGGCGGCGGGACAGCAAGTGCCGACCAGTGCGCCGATTCTCGAAATCAACACCCGCCACCCTATCGTCAGCAGGATGGAAAGCGAATCGGATGAAGAACGCTTTGGCGACTGGAGTTCGATCCTGTTCGATCAGGCAACGCTCGCCGATGGCGGCAGCCTCGAAGACCCGTCATCGTTCGTCAAGCGGTTGAACCAGTTGATGCTTACTCTCAGCAGCAACGGCTGATCACTGACGAAGACACACCCGTGCGGCATCGGCGCCGCACGGCCCCGGCTCGTTCGTTTTGCCTGATTTATATCGCTTGATTCAAGCTGCCAGCGGGGCTAAGGTCATGACGATTGGGCAACGCTGCGCGGGGGAGGCGGGTGGCATGGTTGCCGAAAACGCGGCGCAGTCGCGCCCATGCGTGCGCGATCGTGCTGGTATGCCTTGAACGGGAAGGAGCGCGATGACCTGTGTTCCCAACGTGATTACGCTTATGCGTCTGCTGCTGGTGCCGGTGATTGCCGTGGTTCTGGCCAATCACCTCTATACGGCGGCATTCTGGCTGTTCCTCGCCGCTGGCCTCTCAGACGGTCTGGATGGATTCATCGCGCGCCGATTCAATGCAGTCTCGGCTACCGGTGCGCTGCTCGACCCAGTGGCGGACAAAATGGTGATCATGACCTGTGCATTCGTGCTTGCGTGGAATGGCTTGTTGCCTCTATGGCTGGCCGTGCCGTTGATTGCACGCGATGCACTCATGCTCGGCGTCGGTTTCACCGATCCGCGTCTGAAAGACGGTTGGCTGCCTCCAAACTTCTTCGGCAAGGTGCACGCTGCGCTCGCTTTCCTCACACTGACACTGGCGATTGCCCAGGCCAGCGGGCTGTTTGACGTTGGCCGGTTGCTGATCCTGTTCTATTTGTTGTTGTTTGCGTCGGTCTGGGTATCTGCGGCTTTGTATTTTCAAGCCTGGCAAAATCGGCGCCGTGATGTCGGCGAAACGGGTAATCACGCCTAGACGTTGTCAGTGTGGCCTGGGTAACCGTCCGATCAGACGAAAGCCGGCGTCGGCGCGCGGTTCGATCACCAGCACTTCGGCCGGATGTAGGTCCACGCCGATGGCGCGGCGTATCGTGTCCTGATGCGAAACCAGCGCCAGGTTTTCGTCCGACTTCCAGCGGCTGACTGCTTCGCGTAGCGCGATGCGACTGTCATCGGCCGTATCCTTGCCGTTGTCGAGCGGCGCGTCGATGATACTCCACGGCTCGGCCCGGCCGAACACGATGCCGGCAGTTTCGATGCACCGGCAGTCGAAGCTGGTGAGCACCCTGCCTGCTGAAACAGCGTGGCGTAGCAGTGCCTGCCTCAATTGCTGTGCTTCGACGCGACCACGTTGCGAAAGCGCATCTTTTCCGGCACAGGATCCAGATACGACTGCGGGAGGCTGGCCGGATTGTGCCGCACTCGCGTGCGGCATTATCAAGACGTAGCCGCCTCGCGAGACCGCTTCCCACAAACCCTGTTGCGTGCCGGCCCGGCTTGCACCGCTACAGGCAGTCAGCCAGATGCAAATCAGCAGCGAAAGACCTGCGAGGGCGACCGGTCTCATCCAATACATCGTATTGTGTGTTCTACAGACAAACTGCCTGCTATCCGTGTATCGGGTTCAACTCCAGGGCAGGCCATGGTCGGGCGCAAAAAAAATGGCCCCGCAATCACGAGGCCACCCTTGAACAGCAAACCAGGTCCCGGCGCCTAGCGGTGTTTCCACTCCGGCTGGCGCTTCTCGATAAAAGCATCGATGCCTTCGCCGGCGTCCGTTGCCATCATGTTGCAGGCCATTACTTCGGCTGCGTAATCGTACGCTTTCGCCACGCCCATCTCGATCTGCTTGTAGAACATGCGCTTGCCGGTTGCTACCGCAACCGCTGACTTGCGAACAATGGCAGCGGCCATGGCAGTAATTTCGTCGTCGATATTCTCGGCCGTGACGACCCGGTTGACCAGTCCGTACTGCTTCGCGGTGGCGGCATCGATGAACTCGCCGGTAAACAGCATTTCCGCTGCCTGTTTTCTCGACACATTGCGCGACAACGCTACCGAAGGCGTCGAGCAAAACAGGCCGTAATTGATGCCCGACGTCCCGAACTTTGCACTGTCCGCGGCCACCGCGAGGTCGCAGGTCGCAACCAGTTGGCAACCGGCCGCGGTCGCCATGCCGTGCACGCGGGCGATGACCGGTTGCGGAATCCGCGTCACTGTCATCATGAAGCGGCTACAGGTTGCGAACAGGCTGTCGTAGTACTCCTTGCGCGGGTTGGCGCGCATCTGTTTCAGGTCATGGCCGGCGCAGAACGCTGGCCCGTTGGCGGCGATGACAACAACCCGGACGGTGGCGTCATGTTCAATTTCCTCGAGCGCCGTTTGCAGTGCCGCCAGCAGTTCTTCCGATAGCGCGTTGTACTGCTTGGGGCGGTTGAGCGTGAGCGTGGCAACACCGTTGGCGTCGCTTCGCAGGATCAGCGGCTCGGTAGTGCTGGCAATCGTGGCTGTGGCTGTCACTGGCTGGCCTCCGACAGTCAATATGAACCCCGAATTATATCGGTCTTCCTGGCGGGCGGCCATGGCGCCCGCACACTTGTGCGCCGCCTGCTGGAGTGGATCAATGAGTTAGTACCCGTCCGATACGTCCTGCCACGCCTTACCGGTGCCATTTACACGCGGTACACTAACAAACCCATAACAGCCATCCGGTAATCTTTCCACCCGTGTCTGAATCCCTCCTGACAAGACCGTTTGCATTCGGAAGCGCGGCCTCGCCAAACTGGCGTGACGCTGCCCGGGAGTGTTTGTCGCAACTCGGCCCCGTATCCGACGACACCAATTTCGGTTTTGTCTACTTCACCGATAGCATTGCCTCGGAAGCGCGCGACATACTCGATTACCTGCGCTTGAACACCGGTGTTTATCACTGGGCCGGCAGCGTCGGCATGGGTGTATGCGCAACCGGGAGGGAGTATTACGATCGGCCGGCACTGGCAGTGATGCTGTGCAGTTTTGAGCCAGGGAGTTTCCAGGTGTTCTCCGGTCTGCGCTCACCGGAGGACCTCGAGCGTCTGCCGATGCATTTCGAGGGCATACCCGCGAACTTTGCTGTTGTTCATGCCGATCCGCGAACGGCGAATCTGGATCGGCTGGTGGAAGACTTTGCCGGAGCGCTGGAGAGCGGTTTTCTCACTGGCGGGCTGAGCAGTTCGCGCAATGACTACGTGCAGATTGCCGATGTGGTGACCAAAGGCGGCATCTCCGGCGTGATGTTCTCTGATCAGGTGGTGGTATCAACGCGCCTGACCCAGGGGTGTTCGCCGATAGGGCCGAGACACGCGATTACCGGTGTACAGCAAAATGTGCTGGTAACGTTGGACGGGCGTGCTGCCCTTGACGTGTTTCGTGAAGATATCGGTGAAACCATGTGGCAGGACATTGACCATCTTGGCGGCACACTGTTTGCCGGGTTGAGCACGCGCGCTTCGGACGAGGAGGACTATCTGGTACGCAATCTCGTTGGTATCGACCCGACCAACAAATTGGTCGCGATTGGTGATACCGCTCGCGAAGGAAGCAAGATCATGTTTTGCCGGCGTGATGACCTGTCGGCCGCCGAGGACATGCGGCGCATGCTCGAGAGTATCAACAGCGGCTTGTACCGCAAGCCGCGCGGTGCGGTCTATTATTCCTGCATCGGGCGCGGTGCCAGCCTGTTCGGCGAGCATTCCCAAGAGCTTGCAATGATTCAGGAAAGCCTGGGCGATGTGCCGCTCGTCGGCTTTTTTGGCAACGGCGAAATTTCCCACAACCGCGTATACGCTTACACCGGCGTGTTGACCTTGTTTATATGATCGATTTGCCATTCTCCCGCGTTGATTACCTCGCGCTTGCGTGGTTTGTCGTTGGCTGGTTCGGTTACCAGCTATTCGCCAACTGGGCCGCGCGCAGAGGCTGGCCGTGCCTGATGAGCGTAATGGGCCAATACCGGCGGGACTGGTGGCATGGTCTGATCATGAGAGAGTTGCGCATCGTTGACGCGAACATCCTCACCAATCTGTCCAACAGCGCGACTTTTTTCGCTTCGACGACGCTGCTGATTCTGGGTGCCCTGCTGGCGCTGCTTGGTACCTCCGACGATGCCATGTCGATTATTTCCGACCTGCCGTTTGCGACCAAGACCCAGCGGCTCATGTGGGAATACAAGATCTTCCTGCTGCTAGGGATCTTTGTCTACGCGTTCTTCAAGTTCACATGGTCTTTGCGGCAGCACAACTTCTGTTCTGTCCTGATCGGTGCGGCGCCCGATCCCCATGTCGATCCCGAACGCCTCGAGGAATACGTCGCGCGTTCGGCGAAGCTGGCCAGTGCTGCGTCGAATACGTTCAACTACGGCTTGCGTGCCTACTATTTTGCCCTTGCGGCACTGACCTGGTTCCTCAATCCATGGGCATTCATGTTTGTCACCACCCTGGTGGTTGGCGTTCTCTATCACCGGGAATTTCATTCCGAATCCTTGAATATGATGCGCCAAAGTTCAGAGGAATCAAAGATCCAGGGGCGTCGGTCGTTCGATGAAGGCGATGTCCAGCGTCAGAAAGACCGGTCGGGGCTTTTTTGAGATGACAACACTGGCGAACAGGAGGAGACAATGGAACATGCCATGAAATTTTCGTGCAGCGATTACAACGAGGCCGACTTCAAGGAAGAAGGTCTGCGTCCGTTTTTCAAGTATCGTGATCTCGGCATCCGCGATGCCACCAACGGCCGGGTCGTGGCGCACGTCATTCGCGCCATACCGGGCAAGCACGTCGAACCGCAGCGCCATCATCACGGTGTCGAATTCCAGATGGTCTACGTTCTCAAGGGATGGATCGAATTCGATTACGAAGGCGTTGGCAAAAAACGGCTCACTGCCGGTACCTGTGTTCACCAGCCGCCGGGTATCCGTCACACGGAGCTTGGCCACAGTGACGATCTGGAACTGATCGAGATCGTCATGCCTGCAGATTTCGAAACCATAGACGACTGAAGCCGTGGGCAGGTTGTTGCCTTTCGATTACGTTGCGCATTGAGCGGGGAGACGATGATGGCGCACGCCAGCACAGCAAGAGCACAGGTCGACTGGTCGGGTGAGAACCCCGGAATGTATCTGAAAGCGGGCAAATCGGGTTCTTATGTTTCCCTGATCAGTTTCTTTCGCGTGGTCACCTCGCCACATGGCCGTGGTCATGCGGCATTTCTGGTGCTCGACCCGCATGGAGACGGGCACGACGCCGATCGTCCCAATGTGTGCCTGACTGACAACGAGCCGCTTGCCGGATATCTGGCGGCCGGTTTCGTTTCCAGCTTCGGCGCGTTTCGCGACGCGCGCGGACTGCGCGCGCTGCGTTACCAGCCAGGCTGGGATTTTGTCGCTGGCGGAGACGGGCGCACCCATCACGTCGAATGGTTCCGCTCGGCAATTGGCCAGGTCCAGCTACAGTGGAACGAATTGAGCGAGTCATTCCTGGTCGATCTGAAGCCCGAAGAAGCGGCTACCGGCAAGCACCGGATGGTCTCCCTGTTTTTTGACTCGCATGCTGTATCGGCACGTATAAATGGCAAGCCCGTTGCAGGTCAGCCAGTGCCGCGCGAGTTTGCCGGCAAGCGCGATTCGAGTACCGCGTTCCTGGCGTTTTCAGAAACATGGATCAAGGCATGAAGCTGATTGCGCTGTCGTGCCTCCGCGTTGCGAGCGGTTTGCGTGGTAATTGCATGGCGTCTTTAATGGAGTTGCCACGGTGAGTGTTGGTGCAGTTGAGCGAACACGCAGGCTTTCAACTACTGAAATTGAAACCTACCGGCGAGACGGTCTGGTTGT
>JASFUE010000120.1:0-9200 GCA_050050435.1 Burkholderiales bacterium
CTTTGGGCAGCAGGTCGCGCGGGGCAACCAGTTCCTGACGCAAGGAATAGAAACGTTCGCCGATGATCGCGATGGCAATGATCGAACACAAGATAATTGGCCAGATCGGCCACCCGGCGGCCTGAATGATTTCGATCACGCGTTGCCTCGACCCTCGTTTGCGAAAGCGCGCACTTTAAACTGCTCCCCATCGAGCGGCAAGCAAGCGCTTTTTCGCAAATACGCATTGACATGCGCAATCGAAGATGTTCAAGCGATGCAATTGTGTCCACAGATGTTGTGGATAACTTTGTGGGTAGTTTGTAAAGACCGACTCTAAGTTGCCATTCCGACACACTTTTTTGATCTGCGACGCTTTTTTAGGCATCGCGATAGCCTTTATGAAACAATTAGTTACTTCCTGCCCCCAGCATCCATGCGGGTTTGCGGGTGGCGATGTTGCAACCTGATGACAGTTGTGGATGGTTTCAAAATAAATTTGGTGGCTTTGTCAAGATGTCGCTGATTGGCGTCACGCGAATATTTTTCTCTTATTTGTCAGATGGTTCGTAACAGTGTGCAACCACGTAGCTTAAACTGACCGGCATGAACGAAATTTCTCGTCAAAATCCGGTGATCACCGTCAGCGAACTCAATCGACGTGTGCGCCAGATCGTTGAAGGTGGCCTGCCGTTGCTCTGGGTGTCAGGCGAAATTTCCAACTTCACGCGCGCCGCTTCGGGTCACTGTTATTTCTCCCTGAAGGACGAACGCTCGCAGGTGCGCTGCGTGCTGTTTCGCCACAAGGCGGCCCGGCTCGAGTTCAATCCGGAAAACGGTGCCCAGGTTGAAGTCTGTGCTTTGCCAACGGTTTATGAAGCGCGAGGGGAGTTTCAGCTCGGTGTTGAAACCATGCGCCGGGCCGGGCTTGGTGCCTTGTTTGAGGCGTTCGAGCGCCTGCGCAAGAAGCTCGCGGGCGAGGGCCTGTTCGATGACGAGCGCAAACGCGAGCTGCCGGCATTTCCACGCGCGGTCGGTATCGTGACCTCGCCGGCGGCCGCGGCGCTGCGCGACGTGCTGACAACGCTGGCCAGGCGGATGCCCTCGATTCCGGTGGTGCTCTATCCGGCGCCGGTGCAAGGTGAGGGTGCTGGCGCCAAACTGGCGCAGGCGGTTCTCACGGCCTCGCGGCGCGATGAAGTCGACGTGCTGATTGTCTGTCGCGGCGGCGGCAGCATGGAAGACTTGTGGGAATTCAATAACGAAGGGCTGGCGCGTGCCGTGGCGCAATGTTCGGTACCGGTGGTTTGCGGGGTCGGACATGAAACCGACTTTACGCTGGCCGATTTCGTCGCCGATGCGCGCGCGCCCACACCGACTGCGGCCGCGGCGATGGCAACACCGGACCGGCAGGAATTGCTCGAGCAACTTGACGACATGGCCGGTACGCTGACACAGGCCGCGTTCAGACTGATCGAGAACAGCATGCAGCGTGTCGATTTTCTTGGCCGGCGGTTGGTGCACCCGGGGCAGCGCATCGAAAACCGCATCGAGCAGTTGTCGCATCTGGCCGCCCGGCTGCGCAACGCGCAGCACTCGCAGGTCCATGCCTTGAACTTGCGCGTGGAGGCACTGCGCTCCGGGCTGCAGGCGGGCCGGCCCGACATTGGCAGATTGCGGGAGAACTGCCGGGACCTGGCGCTTCGGCTGAAAAGCGCCAGCCATGGATATCTGGACACAAGGCAGAACCGGCTTGCGGCGCTCGGCGCCAATCTTGGCCACCTCAATCCCGAGGCAGTGCTGTCACGCGGTTACTCGATCGTTACGCGAGAAGACGGCCTCATCGTGCGCGACTCGGCTGAGCTGGAAATCGGCAACAAGGTCAATCTGCGACTGGGTCGTGGCCGCGCCGGTGCGCGCATTCAGGACAAGGATTAGCGCAGCCTCAGCCGCCGGCCTCGAGCCGGCTGGCCAGGCTTTCATAAACCCGCGCGGGCAAGTCATCGAGCAGGCAGTCGAATTCCACTAGGCCTTCCATGCTGCGCAGCCAGGTCAACTGCCGTTTGGCCAACTGACGTGTCGCCGCAATGCCTTTTTCGCGTAGCGTCGCCAGCCCGAATTCCCCATCCTGATACTGCCAGACCTGCCGATAACCAACGCAACGCATTGATGGCATGTCGGGGGTCAGCGCAAATTCCTCGCGCAGTGCACGAACCTCGGAAAGCAGGCCGAGTTCGAGCATCTCCTCGAAGCGTTCGGCGATGCGTTTATGCAATACGCTGCGCTCGGACGGCAGCAGCGCAATTTCGCAAATCCGGTAAGGCAGTTTTCGCGGCGGGTTCTGCGCGATCAACTCGGACATCGTTTTGCCGGTCAGGTAGTGAATCTCAAGCGCGCGCTGGATGCGTTGTATGTCATTGGCATCAATTCGTTCGGCTGCTTGCGGGTCGATTCGTTCGAGCTCCGCGTGCAGCGCCGGCCATCCGGCCTCCTGCGCCATTTGCTCTATTACACTGCGCGTTGTTTCATCTGCCGAGGGCAAATCGCTCAACCCGTCGCGCAATGACTTGAAATAAAGCATGGTGCCGCCGACGAGCAACGGGATACGATCGCGCTTGGCAATGTCTGCCATCAACTCGACGGCATCGTCGCAAAACTGCGCCGCCGAATAGGACTCGGTCGGCTCGATGATGTCGATCAGATGATGCGGGTGCCGCAACCGGGTCGACACGTCGGGTTTCGCCGTGCCGATATTCATGCGGCGGAATACCTGCGCGGAATCGACGCTGATGATTTCCACCGGCAGGCGCTTCGACAGTTCCAGGGCGACCGCGGTCTTGCCGCTTGCGGTCGGTCCCATCAGGAAGATCGCCGGCGGCAACTGCGCATCGTCCGCTTCGCCGGACATTACTTGCTTCACCATTTTCTGTGCTTAACCGAGCTCGGTACCGCAAATCATTCGCGCTTTATTGTCCGCGCATAAACATGCGATCCAACTCCGCTAGCGTAATCTGGAACCATGTCGGACGCCCGTGGTTACACTGGCCGGAGCGCTCGGTGGCTTCCATATCCCTTAGCAATGCGTTCATTTCGGCAACTGTGAGCTGGCGATTGGCCCGGACCGCACCATGGCAGGCCATTGTCGACAGCATCTCGTTGCGCCTCTCGGTCAGTACCCGGCCGGCGCCGTACTCGGCAATCTCGCGCAATGTTTCATGCGCCAGCCGGGCCGCGTCGGCATTGCCCAGCAACGACGGTATCGCGCGTACAGCCACCGCATTTGGCGCAATAACCGCCATATCGAAACCCAGCGTTCCGAGCAGATCGCCGTTTTCCTCGACTGTGGCGACCTCCAGTTCGCTCGCGGTGATGGTGGTGGGAATGAGCAGTGTCTGCGTTGGCACGCAGTCCGAATCGATCGCCGCTTTCAGCGATTCATACACAATGCGCTCATGCGCGGCATGCATGTCGACGACGACAAGACCGGCACTGTTGCGCGCCAGAATATAGATACCTGCAAGCTGCGCGAGGGCAAAGCCCAGCGGATGGTCTTCTTCCGGTAGCGGCGCATCGCCGCTATCCGCACCTGCTTCGGCCACCTCGGGCCTGGCAAACAGCAACGAGTAGAACTGTTCGGCCTGGGCTGCCCGCAGCGGCATGGAAGCCTGGCCGGTCGCGAACGAAGTGCGGTTTTGGCCCGGCGGGGCGGGTGGCCTCGTTGACGGGAGGGACGGGATATGCGCGACGTGCACGACGTTGTCATTGCTTCCGACGGTGCCGGCTGCTGCGCCGGGCCTGGTTGCCGACAGCGCTTTTTCGAGTGCGTGGAATACAAACTGGTGGACTGCGCGCGATTCGCGAAAGCGCACCTCGGTCTTGCTCGGATGCACATTGACGTCGACAAGTGCGGGATCGAGCTCGAGAAACAACACGTAGGCAGGGTGCCGGTCGTGGTGCAGCACGTCGTGATAGGCCTCGCGAATCGCATGCACCAGCACGCGATCGCGCACAAAACGTCCGTTTACGAACGTATATTGCGCATCGCGCGATGCGCGCGAATGCGCCGGTTGCGCAATCAGGCCCGACAGGCGCAACGGACCCTGGCCGGTATCGACTTCGATGGCATCGCCATCGAAACCTGTTCCCAGCAGTTCGCGAATGCGGTTGGCCGTCGAACCCGGTTGCAACCGCCACTTCACGCGCGCGTTATGGGCCAGGCTCATCGATACGTCGGGACGCGACAGGGCTATGCGCCTGAAGGCTTCCTCGGCATGGCCGAATTCGGTCGCCGGCGTGCGCAGGAACTTGCGCCGCGCCGGCGTGTTGAAATAGAGGTCTTGCACGTCAATCACCGTACCCTGTGCCAGTGGTGCGGGTTCGGCATCGGACAGGCGCCCGGCTTCCGACTCCACTTTCCAGCCATGGCCGGCATCAGTAGACCGGCTGATCAGTGTCAGATGTGATACGGCTGCAATAGAGGCCAGCGCCTCACCCCGGAAACCGAGGCTGGCTACCGATTCGAGATCTTCCAGGCTGTCGATCTTGCTGGTGGCATGTCGATGCAGCGCGAGCTTCAGCTGTGCCTGCGCAATACCGTTGCCATTGTCGGTTACGCGAATCTGCTTGATTCCGCCGTCATGCAATTGCACGGAAATCTCGCTGGCGCCGGCATCGAGGCTGTTCTCGAGCAACTCCTTCAGTGCCGAGGCGGGGCGCTCGACCACTTCGCCAGCGGCAATCTGGCTGATCAGCAGATCATTGAGGATATGGATTTGTGACATTATCTAGTCTGAATTATATAGGGCTGACAGTCCGCTCATTGGATGGTGCAGTGCTGCGTTTTGTATAATCGGCTCGTTTGCAGGTCCATATATATCCTGGAAGTGCGGCGCGCCAGCGTTTGACGCTGATTGCACCGTTGTCCGACTCTCTTGCCAGATTAATAACAAGGAAAGCGATGCCACAAATAATAGGCGTGCCGAAGGAAACGATGGCCGGCGAGAAACGCGTCGCCACAATGCCCGAAGTTGTTGAAAAGCTGATCAAGCTTGGTTTTTCCGTAAAAGTACAGTCCGGCGCGGGAGAAACTGCCAGTGTCAGCGACGAAGCCTATCGCGCAGCCGGAGCCGAGGTGGTTGCCGACACAGCCGCCTTGTGGGCCGGATCTGACATCGTATTCAAGGTGCGACCACCAGATGACGCGGAAATCGCGCTGATGCGCGAAGGTGGGACGCTGATCGGCTTTATCTGGCCGGCACAGAACCCCGAGTTGATGAAGCAGCTCGCGGCGAAGAAGGCCACGGTGCTGGCTATTGACAGCCTGCCGCGGCAGTTGTCGCGCGCGCAGAAAATGGACGCGCTCACCTCCATGGCCGGAGTCAGTGGTTACCGCGCCGTGATCGAGGCGGCCAACGCATTCGGTCGTTTTTTCAACGGCCAGATCACAGCGGCGGGCAAAGTGCCGCCGGCGAAAGTGTTCATCGCCGGTGCCGGTGTCGCCGGACTGGCAGCGATTGGCACAGCCGCCAACCTGGGTGCCGTCGTGCGCGCCAACGATACCCGCGCCGAGGTCGCTGACCAGGTGGTGTCGCTCGGTGGCGAGTTCGTCAAGGTCGATTACGAGGAAGAGGGCGCCGGTGGCGGCGGCTATGCCAAAGTGATGAGCGAGGGCTTCCAGCAGGCACAGCGCGAAATGTACGCCGAGCAGGCCAAAGACGCGGACATCATCATTACGACTGCGCTGATTCCAGGCAAACCGGCCCCGAAGCTCATCACCGCAGAGATGGTGCGGTCGATGAAACCCGGCAGCGTCATCGTTGACATGGCGGCCGAGCAGGGTGGCAACTGCGAACTGACCGAACCCGGTGAAGCCGTGGTGAAGCACGGTGTGACCATTATCGGTTACACGGATCTTGCCAGTCGCCTGGCCAAGCAGTCCTCGACGCTGTACTCAAACAATTTGCTGCGCCTGACCGAGGAGCTGTGCAAGGCCAAGGACGGCGTCATCAACGTCAATATGGAGGACGACGCAATCCGTGGCCTGACAGTCATCAAGGACGGTGAGGTGACCTGGCCGGCACCGCCAATCAAGCTACCGGCACCGCCGCCCAAGCGAGCTGCTGCTGCGCCTCCGGCTGCGAAAGGGCATGGCCACGGCGCCGGTGGGCCGATGTCCGTCAGGGGGTTGGCCATCGTGTTCGGTATCGGCGCATTGGCGTTCCTTTTCGTCGGCCTGTACGCGCCAGCGACCTTCCTGTCGCACTTTACCGTGTTCGTGCTGGCCTGCTTCGTCGGCTACATGGTGATCTGGAACGTGACGCCGTCACTGCACACGCCGCTCATGAGCGTGACCAACGCAATCTCATCCATCATCGCCATCGGGGCATTGATACAGATCGCACCGCCGCTCACAGACGTTGGCGCGGATCGACCGTCGCTGCTGATTCTGGGTACGGCGGTGTTTGCTCTGGCGCTCACGGCCATCAACATGTTCGGCGGCTTCGCGGTCACGCGGCGCATGCTGGCAATGTTCCGCAAGTAAGGAGACGGACATGACTTCAAGCCTCGCTACCGTCTCCTACATCGGAGCTACCATTCTGTTCATCCTCAGCCTCGGCGGCCTTTCCAACCCCGAGACCGCGCGCCGCGGCAACGTGTTTGGCATCATCGGCATGACCATTGCCGTGCTGGCAACTGTGTTCGGGCCGCGTGTCACGCCGGCCGGCTATGCCTGGATCGTCGGCGCACTTGTCGTCGGCGGCAGTATCGGCCTGCTCGCAGCGAAAAAGGTGCAGATGACGCAGATGCCGGAACTGGTCGCCTTGATGCACAGCCTGGTAGGCCTGGCCGCTTGCCTGGTCGGTTTCGCCAGCTACGTCGACACGTCAACCGTGTTCCCGACCGCGGCCGAGAAGACGATTCATGAAATCGAGATCTACGTCGGCATCCTCATCGGTGCCATCACCTTCTCGGGTTCGGTGATCGCGTTCGGAAAACTATCCGCCAAGATTAGCGGCAAGCCCATGCTGCTGCCCGGGCGCCACTGGATCAACCTGATTGGTCTGCTGGTGGTGATCTGGTTCGGTCGTGAGTTTCTGCACGCCGAGGACATCCAGGCCGGCATGATGCCCCTGATAGTGATGACTGTGATTTCACTGTTGTTCGGTGTGCACATGGTCATGGCGATCGGCGGTGCCGACATGCCGGTAGTCGTTTCCATGCTCAACAGTTACTCCGGCTGGGCCGCTGCGGCCACTGGCTTCATGCTTAGTAACGACCTGCTGATTGTGGTAGGCGCGCTGGTCGGCTCCTCGGGCGCGATCCTGTCCTACATCATGTGCAAGGCGATGAACCGCAACTTCATCAGCGTGATCGCCGGAGGCTTCGGTACCGGGGGTGGCGCGGCGGCCGGCGGTGGAGGAGCCGCCGAACCCGCCGGTGAGGTGCAGCCGATCAGCGCGGCGGAAACCGCCGAGATGCTGCGCGAGGCGAAGAACGTGATCATTGTGCCCGGCTACGGTATGGCGGTGGCGCAGGCCCAGCACATGGTGTACGAGATCACCAAGCTGCTGCGTGACAAGGGTGTCAATGTGCGGTTTGGTATCCATCCGGTGGCCGGCCGTATGCCCGGTCACATGAACGTGCTGCTCGCCGAGGCGAAGGTTCCCTACGACATCGTGATGGAGATGGACGAGATCAATGATGACTTCCCGGACACCGATGTCGCCATGGTCATCGGCGCCAACGACATCGTGAATCCGGCGGCGCAGGACGACCCATCCAGTCCGATCGCAGGCATGCCGGTGCTGGAAGTATGGAAGGCAAAAACCTCCATCGTCATGAAGCGCAGCATGGCTTCGGGTTATGCGGGTGTCGACAATCCGCTGTTCTACAAGGAAAACAACCGTATGCTCTTCGGTGACGCGAGGAAGATGCTGGATGAGGTGTTCGCGGTACTGGATACTTGAGCGGTTTGCGCTCGCCTGACCAATTCTGACGGCCGGGGGCGAAGGCCATTGCTCGTGCCGAACCGGGATGGACGCGATGTGTGCTCGGTTTGTGCCCGGCAGGTGCAGTGAGACAGTCGGATGCGCGTGCGCGGACGTTTGTTCTGAATGGACGTGACGATGATGCTTTTTGGCGACACCATGAAGTTTGTCAACGGCATCGCCAGGCGCCTTGAAATCGACCGGCCTGGCCCGTTAATTGCCCGCTGGCCAGTCGGGGAACATACATCTAACGTTTGAATTATGAGCTGGCGCGAAGTTTGCAAGGCCTCTCCCGCGGAGAGGCCTTCTTGTTTCCGATTGGGCGCCGTTGCCTGGATAGAGGCCGGGCAGCAGATCGACGCTTTGAAGGTCGGGGACAACACATACCACCAGAATGAACCAGAAAATCGTTTACTCGAAGACCGGTAAGGGCGTTCTTGAGATCAAGAACAAGGCCGGAAAGCTCTCGCGCGAGCTGACCAAGGTCCTCGGGCTGATCGATGGCAAGTCCTCGGTTGCCGATCTGCTCGCCAAATCCAAGCTCAGCGAAGCTGACGTTGCCCGCGTACTGAAGCAACTCGAAGACAAGGGCTACATCAAGGAATTCTCCAGTCTCTCCGGTGCCTCCGGTGCGAGGTCCTCCTCATCCTTCTCCGGTTCCAGTTCATACGTCGATGATCTGGACTTTACCAGCCAGTTGTCGCCGGGCAAACGTGTTTATTCCAGTTCCCAAGCCGAGATGCGCGCTCGCGAGTCAGCCGATCGCGAAAAGGCCGAAGCAGAGGCCAAGAGCAGGCGTAACGAGCTGGAGCAGAGGAAGAAGAACCAGGCTGCACAAGAAGCACGCGAGGAAGCGGCCCGGCTGGCACGCATTGAGGCCGAGCGCAAAGCCAAGGAAGCCGCGGCGCTGAAGGCAAAACAACAGGCCGAGTTGAAGAAGAAACAACAGGACTCGGAGATGGAGAAGACGACCCGGGATCTGGCAAAGATTCTGGAAGCCGAGCGTCAGGCGCTGGAAAAGTCGTCTCGCCAGAAAAAAGAAGAACAGGCACGCAAGGCCCAGCAACAAGCCGAGATTAACGCGAAGCAGGATGCGGAGCGCAAGCGCCTGGAGGAAGAGCGTAAGAAGCGCGAAGAGGAAGAACGCAAGAAGCGTGAAGAGGAAGAACGCAAGAAGCGCGAAGAGGAAGAACGCAAGAAGCGCGAAGAGGAAGAACGCAAGAAGCGCGAAGA